>NZ_JBLIYY010000008.1:0-157771 GCF_057480965.1 Acinetobacter sp. P37
GAACTCAGAAGTGAAACCTCTTAGCGCTGATGGTAGTGTGGGGTTACCCATGTGAGAGTAAGTCATCGCCAGCTCATTATTCGAAACACCCCCTGATATCTCAGGGGGTGTTTTTTTATGCGGGGAAAAAGGGAAAGTTATCAAAATAGAAAAATAATAAGAGAAGCAAATTCAAAAAATAGGAAAACGAGAGATATTTAAAAAGAAGAAAGCTAAACAGCGCAAAAAATTTACATCAAGGTAAGCCTATATTCTTTATAGTGAAGTTCAGTCTCCAATGTATAAAAAGAATAGGATGTACATATGCTCCAAAATCTCGATGAAGTCTCTATTTTAGAGATATTGCAGCAACGCTTTGAGGAAAACATGCAGCGTCATCCAGAATTGCTTTGGGATGATGTAAAAAAACAATTGATTGCACAGCCCTCAAAACTAAAAATTTTAATCCAAATGGAAAATACAGGCGGTGAGCCAGATATTGTGACGCTGAATCGGCAATCTCATGACCTGATATTTTATGATTGCAGCTTAGAGTCGCCAAAGCTTAGACGAAGCTTATGTTATGACCTTGATGCCTTGGAGAACCGGAAGGATCATCCTCCCAAAAATAACGTTATAGATATGGTGCGAGACATCGGTGCTCAGCTGCTGACAGAAGAGGACTATCGTGCGTTACAGCAAGTTTTTCATTTCGATTTAAAGACTTCGAGTTGGATCGTAACGCCAGCGGATATTCGGCAAAAGGGCGGGGCACTGTTTTGTGATCGACGTTATGATCATGTATTTAGCTATCATAATAGCGCGCAGTCATATTATGCGTCTCGTGGATTTCGCTGTAAGCTAGTGATTGCTTAATCTCAGTGCTATCAAGGTATTTAAAACAATCAAGAGCGTTAAAGTGAGCTTTTCTAAAGATGTAATTGCGTTTGTTTTTTAGACATTTAAAATTTTTCTAAACTAAAGATAGAAATAAATGATGGTGTGTCGTTCTGAAGTTTAATGAAAGAATAGAAGAATTAGACCTAAAAACTAGGATATTATGATTTAAAAAAATCAGTTAAATAATCATATATTGATAATGTTTAATAATTAAACTAAAACATGAAAAATAACACAATTAACATGCACTTATAAGCAATTCGATTTATTAAACATACGTCTAATATCCCTAGAAATTACTGTTCCGTATATTCCGTGGCTGTTGAATTTTACTTAAAAATTCAATGAATGTTATGGACAAGTACTCATGGGAGATGAGAACGATGACAACGGAAAAAATAGACATAAATTCTGTAGTCGATAAGGCTAAATTTACCCCGTTCCACTTCAATGTAGTGGCTTGGTGCTTATTGATTATTTTATTTGATGGCTACGATTTAGCGATTAATGGCGTGGTTTTACCATTATTGATGCAAGACTGGGGCTTAAGTGCAATGCAAGCGGGGATGCTTGCCAGTACTGCGCTCGCAGGGATGATGTTTGGTGCCATGTTCTTTGGTTCTTTAGCAGATAAGATTGGCCGTAAAAAAGTCATCATGATCTGTATCGTTTTATTTAGTGGTTTGACCTTTGCTGGTGGTTTTGCGTCGAATCCAACAGAATTTGGTATTTTGCGTTTCTTGGCTGGTTTAGGGATTGGCGGTGTAATGCCTAACCTTGTGGCTTTAACGTCGGAATACGCGCCGCAGAAGATGCGTAGTACACTAGTAACGACGATGTTTAGTGGTTATGCAGTCGGTGGTGTGATGGCGGCACTTTTAGGTTCATGGTTCACCCCTGATTTTGGTTGGCAAATCATGTTCTTTATTGCGGGTATTCCACTGTTCCTTTTACCTGTCATTTGGAAATTTTTACCAGAATCTTTGGCATTTATGGTGAAAGAAAACAAACAGGAAAAAGCCCGCAGTATCGTGAAACGCTTAGCGCCTGAAGTGAAAGTGACTGAAAACACATTGTTCACTTTACCGCAAGAAAATGTACCTGAAGCTGCTAACGTGGTGAGTTTGTTCCGCCGTGGTCGTGCCGTAAATACATTGCTGTTTTGGGTGGCGTTCTTTACGTGCCTATTGACCATGTATGCGCTAAGCAGCTGGTTACCAAAACTGATGATGGCAGCCGGTTATTCTATGGATAACAGCTTAATGTTCATGATGGTCATGAACGTGGGCGCAGTTGTGGGTATTGTGGGCGGTGGTATTTTGGCTGACCGTTTCCATTTAAAACCTGTGTTGATGGTTTTGGGTATGATGGGCGCGATTGTGATGAGCTTGATGGGCTTCCAGTCTAATCAGTTCTTGCTATACATCTTGGTGTTCTTGGCAGGTGCTGCATCTATTGGTTCGCAAATGCTGCTGTACAGCTATGTGGCGCAGTATTACCCACTTGCTGTACGTTCGACGGGTATTGGTTGGTCTTCTGCGATCGGTCGTATGGGCGCGATTGTAGGGCCGATCTTGATTGGTGGTTTGCTCGGTATGAACTTACCTGCGCATTTCAACTTTATGGCGGTAGGTTTACCTGTACTGATTACTGCGATCGCGGTTGCATTGATCACGCATGAAAATGACAGTGATAAAATTGATGTTAAAGAGGCATCTACAGCCAAAGCTTAAGTTGTGATTCTTTAAAAAGAAAAGCCTCCGTAAGGGGGCTTTTTTTTGGTTATTTAAAATGCTAATAAAATAATTATTTTATATTTTCTAATATTCTATATTTATAAGTTTTTAAAAAAGATATAAAAACTTAACTATGACTATTTTATGGGGGGAGAGATGGAGTTTATTGAGCAAATTAAAGAAGTAATGAAGGAATCGCGAAAAGAAATGCATGTTGATCAAATAGCAGAAGCAATCGTAGCGAAATATCCTCATACTCAGCAGCATCTAGATGTTTTATCTAAGAAAATCTCTTCGATACTTTCAAAGGATATTGACAAATATAAAACAAAATCAGAGTTCACAAAACCAAAAAATTCTAAAGGTGCTCCAAGACGGGGAATTTACAGATTAAAAATCAAAAAAGTTGTACCTGATATTGTTCCACCGCCACCTACTGTTAATGCACTGTATACGGGCAAGGCTGGTGAATTTGCAGTGATGGCTGAATTATTATTTTTTGGATTTAATACATCATATATGGCTGTTGATGATGGTATTGATCTTGTCGCAGCAAAAGATAATAAATACTTTCATATACAGGTTAAAACAGCCAATATATCTGAATCAAATAATCAGTATAGATTCACGATAAATCAGAGATCTTATGATTCAAAGGATGCATCATCTACTTTCTATATTTTTGTATTACGATCATGTAATGGTCCATCTTATGTAAATAATTATATTATTCTTCCAAATAGTGATATCAGTCGATTACTGGAATCTGGAACTATTACACAAGCGGCTAAATTATCCATTCGTATTGAACGCGATAAAAATGGAAAATATTTATTAAATTCAAAGGAAACTGTGAATTACGCTTTAAATAGATTTGATAAAATTCGTTAAATAAACTGATTTATATGACCAATTCTGCCATGGTCATTAATTGACAAGCGATATTTATAGAAATTACAAATAGGTATTATGATCATGCAATTTAATTCTATCTCCCCAATCCCTGAAGATGATGAAGAACTGCATCTGCCTGAACTGGTGTACTGGGCATCTTTAGGTGAACTCGCAGAAGTCGAAAAATCATTGGCAAATGGCACAGACGTAAACTCTGCCGATGACGAAGGCTATAGCGCACTGCATGCAGCCGCAGAAAATGGCTATTTAGACGTAGTGACGCTGTTGG
The DNA here is from genome assembly GCF_057480965.1 of Acinetobacter sp. P37. Lineage (NCBI taxonomy): Bacteria > Pseudomonadati > Pseudomonadota > Gammaproteobacteria > Moraxellales > Moraxellaceae > Acinetobacter > Acinetobacter sp. P37. Next base: position 3,799 of record NZ_JBLIYY010000008.1, read on the forward strand.
TAGGCAAAGGTGCAAATGTACAGCATAAGACCCAATACACAGCATTAGAGCTTGCAGAAATGGCAGGCAATGATGATGTAGTGGCATACTTAAAAAATTTGTAAGCCATACATCTTATAAAGTAGATTCATAAAATACCCGCATGCAATATGCGGGTATTTTCATTTTAGAATTATTGTTGCTGTTGCTGTTGCTGTTGCTGTTGCTGTTGCTGTTGCTGTTGCTGTTGCTGTTGCTCAAGCTCCTGCTGAATCGCTTGATTAAACGCAGGCAAGTCATCTGGACAACGAGAAGTAATGAGCACCCAACCGCCCGTATTACAGCGGTGCACCTGCTCATCGACCCAATGTGCACCCGCATTTTCCAAATCCAAACGAATACTTTTATAAGACGTCAGAGTTTTATCACGAATTCGTTCAGCATTAATCAGCGCCCAAGGACCATGACAAATTGCAGCAATAGGTTTTTGATGGTCAGCAAAGTTTTGAATAAGTCGCAGTGCATCTTCATCGATCCGTAGATGATCTGCATTGACAGTTCCGCCTGGAATTACTAACACATCATAGTCTTCAGCATTTACGTTGCTCAATTGGGCATTGGGTTGAACTTCAGCTTCGACCTTTTTGTCGGCTTTTACTGTTTGGACAACCGCATGTTTAATAGCGGCATGAATGGCTTCAATTCCCTTTTCATTTAAATAATTTAATGGTTGGATCAGCTCGTCATGTTCAACACCGACATTTGACGTTATCACTAAAGCTTTTAAAGTCATGATTGACTCCTTGCAATGAGGATTGTCTACCACGCTAGCAACTTGACGGATTTGGGTATGTAATAATTTCGCAGGAAACTGTAAGAAGTTTTGACAGAGATGTTATGCGAAAGTTCTAGATTAGAGCGAACTTTTAAAAATCAGCTAGAAAAAGAAAACCCCAACATCCTGTTGGGGTTTTCTTCGTATTTCGTATTTTAGATACAACTCCATGTCATATCTCACGTCCTGATGCAGAAACTTATTCTTATTGTTTTGGTGTTTCGGAAACTTCCTGTTTCCTGATAACTGTAGATTAGGCCTGTTTGAATAAATTGAATAGCAGCAATTTTCTGCATGCCATGTAAGCCAAAACGTACAAAATTATTCTGTTACCTTTCCAAAGAAAAATCATCTGATTAATTGATTAGAATCAAATGATTATAAAAGGGAAGGGAACAGTAAATGAAACAATGCTTACAATATTTTCGAACGCCTAGCCTCATCGTTGGCATCCTGATGACAGCCGCATGCCATGCGGAAAACACCACAACTACAGCACAAGATCAAACACCAAGCCAAGCTCAAAAAACGGCACAAATCCAGCAAGAACAGCGCTTTAAAATACAAAAAATCGCTCAATTTAATGAGCCTTGGGCCATTCAGTCGCTCACAGATGGACGCTTATTGCTGACAGAAAGAAAAGGTCAACTGATCATCTTTTATCCGCAAAACCAGCAAAAAATACAGGTGAAAAACCTTCCTAAAGTTGCCTATGGTGGACAAGGTGGATTAGGTGATATTGCACTTGATCCACAATTTGAAAAAAATCATCAGATATATCTGAGCTATGCAGAAGCAGGACAGGGCGGTTATGGCGCTGTCATCGAAAAAGCCACATTAAACCTCAATGAAGCTGCACCAAGTTTAAAACAGCGAAAAATCATTTGGAGGCAAATTCCAAAAGTAGAAGGTCAAGGCCATTATTCACACCGAATGCAGTTTGGTACAGATGGAAAATTATGGGTGAGTTCGGGCGAACGTCAGAAGTTTGATCCTGCACAAGATCTGCAGTCAAATTTGGGTAAAGTACTGCGCGTAAATAGTGATGGAACACCTGCTATAGATAATCCATTTCAGACCCAAGGCGAAGTTGCCAAGCAAGTGTGGAGCTTCGGGCACCGTAACCCTTTAGGCATGGCATTTGATGCAAAACAGCAGCTTTGGGTGGCTGAGATGGGCCCGAAAGGCGGTGATGAGTTAAATCTTGTGCAGCGTGGGAAAAACTATGGCTATCCGCATGTGTCGAATGGCGATCATTATGATGATCAGCCGATTCCTGATCATCATACTCGGCCTGAATTTGAAGCGCCTGCCATCAGTTGGACACCGGTGATTTCACCGTCAAGTTTGATGTTTTACCAAGGGCAAAAGTTCCCGTTGTGGAAAAATAAAGCGCTGATTGGTGGCTTATCTTCAGAAGCGATTGTGATTGTTGATACAGAGCTTAAACCTGTCCAAGAAATACAACGAATTGCCATGCCACAGCGTATTCGAGGACTCATTGAAGCCAAAGACGGCAGTATTTGGGGCATTGAAGATGGAGAAAAGGCATGGTTATTCAAAATTGAGCCGAAATAGTGGCTAAAAAATAAACAAAAAATTCAAAAAATAAAAAAAAGCCCCTACGGGGCTTCTCACATACAGGCCTACACGAATTTTAAATCTGTTAGCTAAGCCGCATAGTGCTCATCGGCATTAAATGCATTGGCTTGAATTTGAATCAATTTACGATTTCCCTGTTCTCCATTCATCCGCCAATGCGCAATTTTAATATTATCGACGATCGCAACATCACCTTTATGCCACTGTAAAAGCAGGGCATCTTTATACATCGCATCAAAAAATTGCTGCTTTTCGGCATCGTTCCATTCAATTTGTTGACCTTCTGGCGTGTAAATTTCCCATATTAGTTGCATGCCGTCAGCCGTTGAATCGATTTCAATCTCCCCGCGATTTTCAAAGCAATTTTTGGCCGCCTGATGGGCAAATGAATTGGTATTATTGGCAAAAGCCCACGGCTGAATCACATGCTTTTTCGTATCGGGGTGATGAATCACCAGTGGCGAACGCTGCAAGGTCAGTTTGGCTTTTTTATCTTGTCGAATCTCTAAACTAAACGGGCTCTTTTTCAGCAATAATCGGTCAAATAGTCCCACCTCACGTGCCGAAACATAAGAAAAATGGTTCCATGCGCCGAGATATTTTTCCTGTAAATGTTTCGGAAAATTCTCCCAAATTTGCTCTAAGTTATTGAACCCAGTTTCTGCCAAATACGTCGAAGGTTCCTGACAGAATAAGGCGATATAACGCGAGCGTTCTGAGCGCACGCCACCTTCAACATGCGGGCCTTGTACCGAGTTTTCGACTGGACCCAATTGCACTGTGTTGCGGTCGATATAACGACGGTAGTCACCTGCGCCGAGCAATTTCTCGCTGTATTTTCGCATCCAAGATGCAACCCAGCTGGGCATATTGGGGTTAAATGCATTCCATGGGGTAAACTGGAAATATTGTTCAATCAGTTGGTTAAATTGTTCGGGTTGCTCGATGTTAAAACCACGAAACAGTAAGATGCCATTTTCATGGATTTGTTGTAAAAGCTCTTGTCGATGCGCGCCAATATATTGTGCAAGATCTTGCGGGCTATTGTGTTCTGGAGCGGCATGAAAAATGCGGGTAAAACTATTCAGTTGTTGCTGTTGCAATTGCATAGGTCATTCTCTAATTTTTTAATTCAATTTTTATTGTTGTCGCCTAATCCCTAAGCGCTGACAGTTCGAGCTGCTGAACTCGCAGCCGTTATTCTGTCTAAATTCTCTGCCGATTATAAGTACAGTTTTACTGTTGCGATGTAAGTATTGTTGATAAATTGCGATTTTTCGACGAATAGAGTGCGATCGTTGAATGAATGACGACATGAAAAAAGCCCTCGACATCCTATCGAGGGCTTTTTAGATTCATTCTAAAGATATGACTCCTGTCATACCGATCAGCGTTCCTGCTGCATGTGCATTATTTATTTTTATTGCAAGACATCCTGTCTCTGTATGTTCTTACTATAGGCGCGTTGCTGTTGAGGCTACAGGCGTAAATACTGCAAGTGCTGTAGGTAAATGCCTACAGCAGAACGTCGCTAAATCCTGCTAGTGTAGTGATCTAAATAACAACAATGAGTTTCGCGCATGCCTGCAACACAAATCGATATACGGATGCAATACAGCATAGAACAAGAACAACAGCTGATAAATACTGTTTTTGACGCCTTACAATAGAGTTTTCAACTGCTTCGATATGACCGCAATATACGTTTGCAAGTGCATGCGCCACATCGGTTTCAGGTATGTGATCATTTGACGCAGCCTGAGCGCTTTACACATATCACCATTGATTGTTTTGCGGGACGAACCGTAGCAACCAAGTGTAAGTTATATCAAATGCTCGTGCAGAATTTGGTGGAATTTGGCATTCCGGCCGACCATATCATCATTACCTTATGTGAAAGCCCCCAAGAAAACTGGGGGATTCGAGGTGGTCAAGCCGCTTGTGATGTTGATTTAGGTTTTCAGGTGGATGTTTAGTCTGTGCAAATACATGGATTGTTGCTTTCACGGAGCCTAAACGAAAAAAGCCCCGACATCATGTCGGGGCTTTTTCGGATTCATTCTAGCGGTATAACTCCTGTCCTACCGTAAGCTTCCTGCTCATTGTCTTATCATTGTTGTTTTATGTTCAGTGACATCCTGTCGCTGTATGACCTTAATATAAAAGTAATCCAATAACGTGAATAGTGTCTATTATCTGCATCTAATGTAAGCCAAAACGTACAACACCTAAATTATCATTCTGTCCGTCGCGTCAATGTATTGCACAGCATCTAGGCTCTAGACCACTAGATCTATGCATCCAAATTGATCTAAACCGCTTTTAAAACAGCAGGAAGCTAGTTTTGAAGTGACAAAAAGCTTTATCAGCGGTGTTACATATTTTTGCGATTAATTGGTTGAATGGTGAACTAATTTATCAGACATTAAAAATTCATAATGAAAAATATACAGGGAATAAGATCGATGCTAAGAATACTTACACAACAACGGACGACATCAAAACTTCAGCTCGCATTAGGCTGCGTCATTGCGCTTAGTGCTTCAGCAAGTTGGGCAGCATCTCCACAAGAGATTAAGCAAATTGCGGAAAGTCAAAAGCAAAGTTATTTAGAGACCTTGAAAACCTTGGTCAATATTGAATCCGGCAGTAAAGATATTGAGGGTTTGAATCAAATTGCTAAGGTGGTCGCAGAGCAATTAAAAGCCACAGGGGCTGAGGTGAACGTGATTCAGCCCAAAGACATCATGAAACTCGATGGTGCGCCAGATCAGACAGGGCCGATTGTAAAAGCGGTACTGAAAGGCAAAGGTAAAACGAACATTATGTTGTTGGCACATAATGATACGGTGTATCAAAAGGGCCAATTACAAGGTCAACCGTTTCGTATAGATGGTAATAAAGCCTATGGTTTAGGTATTTTGGACGACAAGCAAGGTGTTGCTGCAGTGATTCATGTCTTGGATATGCTGAAACAGCTGAAGTACCAAGATTACGGCACCATTACGGTGTTAATTAATTCAGATGAAGAAATCAGTTCACCCGGCTCGCGCCAATTGATTATGGATACAGCTCAAAATCAGGACGTTGTCCTCTCCTTTGAAACCGGTGGTTTAGAGGGAAGTTTGATGTTAGCCACTAGTGGGATTGGTGCGGCTTATTTAGATATTAAAGGGCGGGGTTCGCATGCGGGGGTAAAACCTGAAGCAGGGGTCAATGCCTTGACAGAACTGGCTTTTCAGATTCAACAATTAGAAAATCTATCCAATCCGAAAACGGGTTTAAAGCTGAATTGGACTGTTGCGACGGCTGGAAAAACCCGAAATGTGATTCCTGACCATGCGACAGCGCAGGCAGATGCTCGTTCCTTAAAACCACAAGATTTTGCTGAGTTGGAAAAAACCTTGAAGCAAAAAGTCAAAACCAAAAAATTGGCGGAAAGTCAGGTCGAGGTCAAATTTGAAGTCCGTCGACCACCTTTAGAAGCCAGTCCACAAGCCAAAAAATTGGCCGCGAGAGCCCAGCAGATTTACACAAACGAATTAAAGCTGCCGATGAAAGTTGAAACGACCGCTTGGGGTGGTGGTACTGATGCCGCTTTTGCTGGGGTTAGTTCGAGAGCCGCGATCATTGAGGGACTAGGCATGTCAGGTGATGGATTACATTCAGATAAAGCTGAATATATTTTGACAGATTCTATCGTACCGCGTTTGTACTTGGTGACGCGTTTAATTGTGGAGAGTTCTAAAAAGTAATCGTATCCGATTGGGTGAGATCTAATGAGCCATTGCCCTGAGTTTGGTTGTGGCTCATGTTAGAGCTATTCTTATGTAGCATTTGAAATGAAAAAAGCCCCGACATCCTGTCGGGGCTTTTTCGGATTCATTCTAGCGGTATAACTCCTGTCCTACCGTTAAGCTTCCTGCTCATTGTCTTATCATTGTTGTTTTATGTTCAGTGACATCCTGTCGCTGTATGACCTTAATATAAAAGTAATCCAATAACGTGAATAGTGTCTATTATCTGCATCTGATGTAAGCCAAAACGTACAACACCTAAATTATCATTCTGTCCGTCGCGTCAATGTATTGCACAGCATTAAGGCTATCGACCGATAGAACTATTGACCCAAATCGATCTAAACCTGTTTTAAAACAGCGGGAAGCTGGTTTTCATGAGATTAAAATCTTCATCAGCGGTGTTACATATTTTTGCGATTAATTTGTTGAATGGTGAACTAATTTATCAGACATTAAAAATTCATAATGAAAAATATACAGGGAATAAGATCGATGCTAAGAACACTTACACAACAACGGACGACATCAAAACTTCAGCTCGCATTAGGCTGCGTCATTGCGCTTAGTGCTTCAGCAAGTTGGGCAGCATCTCCACAAGAGATTATGCAAATTGCGGAAAGTCAAAAGCAAAGTTATTTAGAGACCTTGAAAACCTTGGTCAATATTGAATCCGGCAGTAAGGATCTTGAAGGCCTGAATCAAATGGCCAAAGTGGTGGCAGATCAGTTGAAGAATGTCGGTGCTGAAGTGAGTGTGATCGAAAGTACAGATATTTATCGCATGGACGATACACCTGAGAAAATGGGACCAATAGTTAAAGGGGTATTGAAAGGTCAAGGTAAAAGTAAAATCATGATGATCGCGCATATGGATACGGTTTATGAACGGGGAATGCTTAAAAACCAACCGTTTAAAATTGACGGTAATCAGGTCTATGGCTTAGGTATCATTGATGATAAACAAGGGGTAGCTGCAATTTTGCATGTTTTGAATACCCTTAAAAAATTGAATTATAAAGACTATGGCACGATCACTGTTTTGATGAATTCAGATGAGGAAATCAGCTCACCTGCCTCACGTAAGTTGATTACAGAAACAGCACAAGCTCAGGATGTGGTGTTGTCTTTTGAAGGGGGCGGTAAAGATGGTAACTTACGTCTGGCAACCAGTGGCATTGGCGCAGCCTATTTAGAAATTAAAGGAAAATCTTCACATGCCGGTGTGAAACCTGAGGCAGGGGTGAATGCACTCACTGAGCTCTCTCACCAAATCGCACAAATGCAAAATCTATCTGATCCTAACACTGGGTTAAAGCTGAATTGGACTGTGGCGGAAGCGGGTAAAACACGCAATGTCATTCCAGAACATGCTGCTGCACAGGCGGATGTCAGAGCACTACGTGTCCAAGACTTTGAGGCCGTGGAAAAAACGTTAAATGAGAAAATCAAAAATAAAAAGTTATCAGATAGCCAAGTCAGTGTGAAATTTGAAGTCCGCCGTCCACCGTTGGCTGTAAATGATGCCTCTAAAAAGTTGGCTGAAAAAGCGCAAGACATCTATAAAAATGAGTTAAACATTCCATTGACTGTTTCTTTGACTCCAACAGGAGGCGGTACTGATGCTGCTTTTGCTGGAGTAAAGTCGAAAGCTGCTGTAATTGAGGGAATGGGATTATCAGGAGATGGGGCTCACTCAAGCAATGCTGAATATATTTTAAAAGACAGTATTATTCCGCGTTTGTATTTGGCAACACGATTAATTGTGGATGTGTCGAAAGCAAGATAATATTCTATATCGCAATGATTAGAAGGAGCCTACCTAGGTGGGCTTCATTATGATTAAGCATACAGAACGAAATGAAAAAGCCCCAACGTCCTGTTGGGGCTTTTTCGTATATTGCTAAGATTCAACTCCTGTCAAATCAATCGCTTCCTGCATGTTCCATTCTTTTTATTCTAGAAACTTCCTGTCTCTGTATGGTTTAACTATAAATAAGGTGCTTCAATTAGCATAGTGGTCAAGGACGCCATCTGCTGTAAGCATTTTCTTACATCGAACGCATGACATGAGTTAAGCACTGACATACTGCACCAATTTATCAAACACAGATTTAAGAGCTTTGTTATCAAACTCATTACCTTCAAAGGTTTCAGCACGGTTACGTGCGAAAATATCGCGAATCTCAACCACAGCATTCGAGTCAATCAACCCTAACTGTGTTGCCACCTGACGAATCTGATCGATCGAACGTGAACCATTGGTGCCACCATAGCTAACGTATGCCGCAGGTTTTCCGGCCCATTCTTTACCGAGGTAATCCAATGCATTTTTGAGCGCAGGGCTGTAGCCGTGGTTATATTCAGGGCTAATGAAAATAAATGCGTCACCTTGTGCGATTTTATCTGCCCATGCTTGTTGTTTGGGTTGGTCATAAATTCCTGTTAATGGCGGATGTGCGCCTGCAAAAATTGGCAGATCCCATTCTTTTAAATCGACAATTTCAGTTTCTACGGTACTGTAGTCATAGCTTTCGATTTCTGAAAGTAGCCAGTTCGCAATCTTAATTGCCGTACGGCCTTCGCGGACACTGCCGACAATAATATGAAGTTTCATCGTATTTCCCGTCTTGTTTTAAAGTCTTGCATTAAATTAATATGAAAACGGTCCGTTGCATATACAGAAAATGTATCGAGTCGATTGATAGTTATAAAAATAGTGATAAAAAAAGCTCCCGAAGGAGCTTTTTATTTGCTGAAACTTAGATCAGTTTTACGCCTTGTTGACCGGCAGGGGTCACTTTGAAAATTTCAACTTCAAAGGTGATATTTTTACCAGCTAGAGGATGGTTGAAATCCACTTCGGTAATGTCTTCACCGACGGTTTTGATCACCCCATACAGACTTTGTTTGGCTTTATCTTCAAACTCAATCATATGGCCTTCAACAGGACGTTGCTCAAATTTGACAGTATCAAACTTTTGTACGTTTTCTGGGTTCCATGGACCAAAAGCATCTTCAGGAGGAAGGCTTACGGTACGGCGGTCACCTGCACGTAAACCGAATAAAGCTTTCTCAAAACCCGGTAATAAGCTGCCATCACCCATGACAAGGCTGACAGGTTCAGCACGGCTACGGGTATTGTCAATTTCTACGCCATTTTCAATAGCAACAGAAAAGTGAAGGTCTACTTTAGAGCCTTCTTCAATACGAGTTTCCTCGTTAGGATTGATAAAATCAGTCATTTTGCGCTTCCGCACGTTGAATTCGGTGTTTTTCTAAGAAAAACGTATCGATAAGAAGCAGAATCGTGCCTAAAGTAATGGCACTGTCTGCAATATTAAATGCAGGAAAGTGACTGTTGTTGTAATACACGTGAATGAAATCCACCACATAGCCTAAAGATACGCGGTCAATTAAGTTACCGATTGCGCCGCCTAAAATTAGGGCAATGGCAATCGGAAGGACTTTCACGTTTTTTGGCATACGCATGAGCCAAAATACAAAAATGACAGACACAAGTCCTGCGAGTGAAGTAAAGAAATAACGTTGCCATCCACCGGCATCGGACAAGAAACTAAAGGCAGCGCCATAGTTATGTAGTAATGTCCAATTTAAAAAGGGCATGACAGGTACAGGATCTGCGTAGTTCAGATGTGTACTTGCAATCCATTTGGTCCATTGATCCAAAATAATGGCAACAATGGATAAGCCCACCCACACTAAATTGTGTGGGTAGAATTGAAAGAAGCCCTTTTTTTCTTGTGGATTAGGCATATTTTCTCTCTTCGCCTTGACCTGTAGGAAGGTTAATAATACAACGAGAACAAAGACCTGGATGTTCATGATGTGTATTCACATCTGGCAGGACATGCCAGCAGCGTGCACATTTTTCACCATCAGCAGCAGAGACTTTGACATTTAAACCATCAAGGTCAGAGGCTTCACCTTGCGCTGCATCAAATTCATTGACAATCACTTGAGAAGTGATGAGGACAAAACGCAGTTCTTCACCGAATTTGTCTAAAACAGCTTTCAGCTCAGCATTGGCCCAAAGTTCAACTTTGGCAGACAAGTTTGAACCCACAGTTTTTGCAGTACGTGCAGCTTCAATAAACTTGTTCACTGCAGATTTGACAGTGATTAAGGTTTGCCATTCAGCTTCAGTCACCAGATTCGCTGTAGAGGCTACAGGAATGTCATACCACTCCGCAGTAAATACATATTTCTCAGATTGCTCTGGAATTAGCGGCCAAGCTTCTTGTGCGGTGAAACTCAAGATTGGAGACATCCAACGGACAAAGGCTTGAACCAAGTGATACAACGCAGTTTGTGCAGAATGACGCGCCGCAGAGTCGGCTTTGGTGGTGTACTGACGGTCTTTGATGATGTCGAGGTAGAAACCACCCAAGTCATTAATACAGAAGTTGGTCAATGCGCTGGTCACGATATGGAAGTTCATATCTTCATAGGCTTGCTGAATGGTTTTCTGTACTTCCGCAGCACGTTGCAAGATGTATTGATCAAGCGCGATCAATTGATCAACAGGCAAAGCATCCGTCGATGGTTTGAAGCCATTCAAGTTAGCCAACAAGAAACGCAATGTGTTACGGATACGGCGGTAACCATCTGATGCACGGCTAAAGATTTCTTTACCCGCAGTCATTTCATAACGGTAGTCTGCAGACGCGATCCAGAAACGTAGGCCATCTGCACCCATGTCTTTGATGATGTCTTGTGGAGTGATCACGTTACCGATCGACTTCGACATTTTGCGGCCTTTTTCGTCAACAACGAAGCCATGAGTCAATAAGCCTTTGTAAGGTGCGCGGTTATTAATCGCCATAGACGTCAACAATGAAGACTGGAACCAGCCACGATGTTGGTCAGAACCTTCAAGGTACAAGTCAGCAGGGTCTTGCAATTCTTCACGTTCACGCAATACTGCAAAGTGTGTTGTTCCAGAGTCAAACCAAACGTCTAGAGTGTCACGAACTGCATTGTATTGCTCTGCATCTGCACCGATAAACTCAGACGCATCACGGTTATACCAACCATCAATACCTTCTTGTTCAATCAGCTTCGCCACTTCTTCGATCAGCTCAGGCGTACGCGGGTGAAGTTCGTTGGTGTCTTTATGCACGAAGAATGGAATTGGCACGCCCCATGTACGTTGACGTGAGATACACCAATCTGGACGACCTTCAATCATCGACTGGATACGGTTTTTACCCCAATCCGGTACGAAGCTGATGTCATTTTCAATCGCGTTCAATGCACCTTGGCGTAAACCTTTTGCATCCATGCTGATGAACCATTGCGGTGTTGCACGGAAGATAATCGGTGTTTTATGGCGCCAGCAATGTGGATAGCTATGTTTGATCACCACATGTGCCCAAAGTTTGCCTGCTTCGGTTAAAGCAGCAATGATTTTTGGATTGGCTTTGTAGATGTGTTCGCCTGCAAAAATTGGCGCAGTTGGTAAATATACACCGTTGCCGCCGACAGGATTGTCAACTTTTAGGTTGTACTGTAAGCCAACTTTATAGTCGTCCACACCATGGCCTGGCGCGGTATGTACAGCACCTGTACCACTGCCGTCTGTGACATGCTCACCTAAGATTACTGGTACTTGGCGTTCAGCAATTAACGGATGTTGTAGTACTAGGTTTTCAAGTTTTGCACCAGCAAACTCAGCAATCACTTCAACTGCGTTAAAGCCATAACGCTGCGTTGCAGATTCAACCAATGATTTTGCAAGGATGAAGTTTTGCGCTGCTTTGTCTTCGCCAGTTGCTTTCACCAATTGGTATTCAAGCTCAGCATGTAGAGCAACCGCTTGGTTGGCAGGCATAGTCCAAGGCGTGGTTGTCCAGATTACGATATCTGTAGAATCGCTAACTGTAACACCTAGGCGTGCAGATAAATCAGCCAAATCAACAACGCTAAAACCAACGTCAATCGCATCTGATTTTTTGTCTTCGTATTCCACTTCAGCTTCAGCTAAGGCAGAACCACAGTCCAAACACCAGTTGACTGGTTTAAGACCCGGCTCAATATGGCCTGCTTTGGCAATTGCACCTAGTGAGCGCACGATGTCGGCTTCTTGTTTGAAGTTCATGGTGAGGTAAGGGTTATCCCAATCACCAAATACGCCCATACGCACGAAGTCTTTTTTCTGTAATTCGACTTGGGTGTAAGCATATTCACGGCACGCTTTACGGAAAGTTGATGCATCTACTTTTACGCCGACTTTACCGACTTTTTCTTCAACTTTCAGTTCGATTGGAAGACCATGACAGTCCCAACCTGGTACATACGGCGCGTCAAAACCGTCCATTACACGGCTTTTGATGATGATGTCTTTGAGGACTTTATTCACCGCATGGCCTAAGTGAATTTGGCCATTTGCGTATGGAGGGCCGTCATGAAGCACATATTTTTTCTTGCCAATACGCGATGCACGAATCTGCTGATAAATGTTGTCGGCATACCACTCTTCTAACCATTTCGCTTCACGTACTGCGAGATTTGCTTTCATCGCAAATTCAGTACCTGGGAGGTTTAGCGTGGCTTTATAATCCACTGCATTTTCAGGAGTTTGCTTATCGCTCATGCAAGTTGTCTTCCAAATTTATCAGCCCGTTGACTGACGCGTTTTACAATAAATAATCGGGGGTTTAAAAGGGGAAATGAGGGTGCTGACCTCGAAACTCAAGGAGCTTTTCGACGTCGTCATCAATTCCCGCTTTCAATGCTTCAAGCGAAGGGTAGTCCTTTTCGCCATGTAAAAAGTTCAAGAACGTCACCCGCATTAACAGGCCATACAGATTAGCAGAAACATCAGGAAAATGTACTTCTAATCGCCATTCAGGATGTTCCTGTTTAATCGCGGGACGCGTACCAACATGCCCTGCACCAAACAGGGCAGAGGGTGCATAACCTGCAACCCCTAATTTGTCAGTATTTTCGTTTTTTACTTTATCTGTTAAAGATTCGGTTTCACAAATGACATCGACTGCATAAATGCCATTTAAACAAGGTTTATGACGGTTTAAACGCACATTAATGGTAGGAAAATTAATCGTGCGACCGATTTGATCGCCATATTGCACACGACCTGTGATGCTATAAGGACGACCTAAAAGCTTTGCGGCATGGGCAAGGTCGCCTGCTTGTAATGTCTGACGAACCAGTGTTGAACTGACACGTTCGCCATCGACTTCGACATTTTGCAGGGCTGTAACTTGGAAGCCGTATTGGCGTAAAAATTCGCTATTGCCTTGACGGTTTTTGCCAAAGTGATGATCTTCGCCCAAAACTAAACTTTGTGTATTGAGTTTATTTTTTAAAATATCGGCAAATTCTTCAGCGCTGAGATTACGAAAGGCATTGTCAAATTTCGCCACCACAATATAGTCGACGCCCAGTTCAGTTAAATATTCGACTTTTTCACGTAGTGAACTGATTCGAGGTGGAGCGTCATAAGCTTTAAAGAATTCAAGTGGTTGTGGCTCAAAAATCATCACAGCTGTTTTTAAGTTTTGTTGCTGTGCTATGTCTTTGAGCTGGCTGACCATCGCTTGATGACCCAAATGTACGCCATCAAAATTGCCAATGGTCACGGCAGTTTTGGGGAGTTCTAAGTGGGGCGCTAAAGCATTTAGACGGAGCAGCTTCATGGGCGAATCAATTGTTGAAAATGTTTGAGGGTATATATTGCCATAATCTTCTGCGTTCGTCTTGTTGTTGTGTTTTTACTCAAGTTTTTTTATGCAGAGATGAACTTTTTATCAATAAAATAAATTATAAAAATAAATATTAATCAATTTTTCTTATTTAATGGTGTGCTTAAACTATAGACATTCCATTTTGATGAGCATCATGCGATGAAAATGCCATTTTATCAACTCCAGCATAAACAAGACTTGATTCGTCATTTCACCCCAAACTGGTTTACGGTGGTGATGGGCACAGGTGTGGTGGCCCTCATTTTACCATCTATAGCGTTGGCGCCGCAGTGGATGTGGTCCTTTGGAGCAGCGCTGTGGCAGATCAGTATCGTGTTGTTCATATTGTTTAGTGGGATGTATCTCAGCCGATGGATCTTATACCCACAAGAAGCCAAGCAGATTTTCCAGCATCCGGTGATGAGTTTATTTCTTGGGGCGATCCCCATGGCACTGGCAACCCTGATCAATGGCGCATTGAAATTTGGCACCACGCTGTACACTGAGTTTTTGGGCGTGAGCATCATCACATGGGCTGAATATTTATGGTATGTCGATGTGTTGATGGCAATTGCGATTGCATGGTGTGTTCCATTTCTGATGTTTAGTCGTCAGCAACATGCGCTGCAAGGCATGACTGCAGTATGGTTATTGCCGATAGTGGCTTGCGAGGTGGCTGCCAGTTCAGGCGGTTTATTGTTGGCGCATTTACCTGCACAGGCCCATGCTGTCCATATTTTGCTGGGGAGTTATTTGCTTTGGGGGATCTCAGTATTTCCAGCATTTGCCATCTTAAGCATCTTGTTGCTGCGTCTGGCTTTACATCAATTGCCAAGCAAGGAGATGGCAATCAGCAGTTGGTTGGCCTTAGGACCGATTGGGACAGGGGCTTTAGCGCTGTTACTTTTGGGAGAGCAAGCCCCACGTATTTTGACAGCAGTAGATTTGGCTGATTTGGGACAAGTATTACTTCAAGGTGGCGTGTTCGCAGCCCTTGTTCTACTCGGATTTGGTGTATGGTGGTTTGGAATCGCTATACTCATCACACTAAAACATTTACGAGATTTACCCTTTAATCTCGGGTGGTGGGCGATGACGTTTCCATTCGGCGTTTTTAATTTGGCGGTCATCAATTTGGCGAAACAAACGCAGTTACACGCTATTGAACAGTTCAGTACTTTTTTTGCAGTATTGCTCTTTACGCTTTGGATATTGGTAATGCTGAAAACCATACAAGGGTTTTATCGCGGCACCTTATTTTTTTCTCCGTGTTTAAAAGCGTATTGTGATGCTCTGCGCGCATCTTAATTGATGTCGGGTGAATGTAAATCCGTTGAAGAAAAATATAGCGCGTTGGCTTTGACGGATTTCAGCAAACAAATATAGAGCTTGTGCAAGCGTGTGATGCAGTTACGTTATTTTGCTATCCAAGCAAAACATTCATGTATAAAATTTGCGCGTATTTTCGAGAGATCAACAGGCTTCGAGATATAAACTTGCTTGTAGTGTAGGTGCTAGAGTAAGGATTATGGATTAAAACAAAAAAGATAAAAATAAGGATCGAATTATGTGTAATCAAACCAGTTTTTGGGATGATGCCAAAGGATTATTAGAAGAATGGTACGTCGCTTGTACCTCTAAAGAACTCAAAAAAGATCAGCCTTTTTCAGCCACCCTGTATGGTAAAAAAATTGTTCTGTTCCGACAAAAAGATGGAACAGCTGCTGCATTGCTCGATCAATGTGTACATCGTGGCGTGCCTTTGTCTCAGGGTAAAATGACTGATGGCTGCGTGACGTGTCCATATCATGGCTGGTCGTATCAGGGTGATGGCCATGTGGCGCATATTCCCAGTGTCAATGGGCAGTTTTTTCCAGAAAAACCGCATCCCTTTAAACAGCGTAGTTTTGATGTGTGTGAGCAAGATGGGGTGGTATGGATTTATCTCGGTGAAAAGCCAAAACAAGAACGCCCAGAAATATTTAAATTACCATTTTATGATCAAGCTGGTTGGGTCAGCTACTACATGGTCGGCAGTTATGATGGCGAGATGGGCGCTGTTGCACAGAATATTATGGATGTGACTCATACCATATTTGTGCATGAAGGCTGGTTTCGTTCAGAGTCGGGAAAAGCCGTGGATGCCACCATAGATGTGGGGCCGCGCAAAGTAGTCGTTGACTACCATGACCATGATGCAGATGTCGGCATGATGCCATGGCTGACCAATCCGCATGGTGCAGAACAAGTCCACCGCGACAGTTTTATCGCGCCGAATATTACCTTGGTGGAATACCATTGGGGAGAGCCATCGGGCATGGTGTTTAATAGTCTGATTAGCCCTGTGGGGCCGTATGAGTCAAGGGTTTATACCTGTGTTAGTTATAAATTTCCGATTCCAAAATTGCTGTCTAAGGCATTGATGCCGGCTGTGAATGCCTATACTTGGGTGGTCAACAAACAAGACATTAAAATTTTGTCAGCGCGAAGAGCGGGCATCGAGCATATGCCAATGACCCATTCACATAGTGTGAGAGGGGATATGGCACATATTGCCTTAGAGAAGATTTTAGATGCCTTACGTCACGACCAACAATTGGCACCATCTTTTATTGGCAAACGTCCGATGCAATTTCAAATTTGATAGCAGTTGAATCTGCTTGAGGAGTTTATTTTTCTGAGCAATGTGATTTTTGAAGCTGATTTTTTCTGCGCACGTGCAAATGTATGCTATATGAAGGCATCAATTTGAGGAGACCGCTATGCGTCAGCAAATCGCTTTAATTATGGCACTGCCGAGTGAATCTAAAGGCTTGTTTGAAGCCGCAGGCATTGAAGTACATTACAGTGGTATTGGTAAAGTCAATGCCGCATTTAAAGCCTTTGATGTGATTCAAAAAACCGGATGTCATACTTTGCTGAATTTGGGCACTGCGGGAAGTTCACATTTTGATGCACATGCTTTGGTTGAAGTAGCTCAATTTGTACAACGGGATATGGATGTATCGCCTTTGGGTTTTGATGTAGGGGTGACCCCGATGGATACCGATCATCCTGCTGAAATTCAGCCAGAGAGCATGTTTAGTCATTTACCTAAAGGAATTTGTGGTACAGGCGACAGCTTTGAAACTGGGCTGCCGAAAGTACCGTGTAATCTTGTCGATATGGAAGGCTACGCAATCGCTAAAGTATGTAAAAAACTGGGTGTTCGCTTTGTGTCGGTAAAATATATTACCGATGGTGCGAATGACACAGCACATCTGGATTGGGAAGAAAATTTATTATTCGGCGCAAAGAAATTATTGGAATTATATCAAACAGTAAAATAAGGCATTTAGCTAATTTCGGTCGGCGACCATAGAATGCTATGGTCGTATGCCAATTCGACCCAATTCAATTTACTTTTCTGGGCGTGGAATTACACCGTAAAGCATCATATGAACGGTATGTTGAATAATCCGTTGTTGCATACTGCGATTACGTAAGGTTTTTCCAGTGACCATTTCCATTTGGGTTGCAAAGTCAGCATAGTTTTGCGTGATTGCCCAAATGTTCAGAATTAAAAGTTCTGGATCAATATCTTTTGAAATTTTGCCTTGTTCTTGCCAGTTGCTAATGACTTTGGCTTTGCGTTTCACTAATTTTTTTAGTGGACCTTTTAAAATTTCAAGAATGTGTGGTGCGCCCTGAATGACTTCAAGTGCGAACAAACGTGAGGCTTTCGGTTGGGTACGAGATACTTCAATTTTCTGCAATAGATAATTGGTGATCGCTTCTTCAGGCTCAAGGTCTGCTTCCAACATTTGTAGCGGAGCAAGCCACTTTTGTAGAACCGTTGTCAGAACTTCAACATAAAGCGCTTCTTTATTTTCATAGTAATAGAAAATATTCGATTTATGCATTTCTGCAATCTGTGCGATCTCATCCAAGCTGGCGCCATTGAAGCCATACAGGGAAAAGACATCCAGTGCTGCATTAAGCAACTGGTGGCGTTTCTGGGTACTCTTTTTTTGTTCCATTAGCTCTTTTAAGAAAATGAAAAGGGAATATTGAATTGTACGGCAAATCAACAGATTTGTGCACAATCATCGTTTTTAATTTTATGAATTTTGGCAGTTTATTCTGTTCAACGGTCAAATAAATACGACGAATGCCATAATATTTCAAATAATCATTTTAGGGTGAAATTTAAATAAATCATTATTTTTAGTCATGAATTTATATGATTTATCGTAATTTTTGTGATGTATTTGTCAACAGGCGATAAATCTCCCCTCCATGCTAAATATGGTTTTGTTGCGATATTGTTCTTGAATAGGACAGGAAGTCACACGGTTTAAGTGATGATTTCCTGCACAAGTACAGCTTAAGTGGCCAACACTGCTTGTAAGACTTGTTGTTCAAGTTCAGTAAATTCAATGCCTTTTTTTCGTGGGCGGGTCAAATCGACACGAAATTCTTTGGCAATATGGCCTTTATCCAGCAAGATAATTCGGTCTGCTAACTGCACGGCTTCACTTACATCATGCGTGACCAAAATCGCGGTAAAACCTTGTTCAGTCCAGAGTTTTTCAATCAAATTCTGCATATCTAAACGTGTTAAGGCATCGAGCGCACCCAGTGGTTCATCTAGCAGCAAAATGCGTGGTTTATGTGACAAAGCACGTGCCAGTGCAGTACGTTGACGTTGCCCCCCTGATAGCTGTGTTGGCCAAAGCCCCGCTTTGTCTTTTAAACCAACTTTCTCGAGGAGTGCTGTGGCATTGGCATGTTGGTCTTTGCTTAAACCGAGTTGCACATTTTTCTCAATGCTACGCCAAGGCAGGAGGCGAGGGTCTTGGAACATCACACGAATATCATCACTGGTGATGCCTTCACGAATATGACGAGCAGACTTAAATTTAATTTCGCCATAACTCGGTTTTTCTAAGTCGGCGATGAGGCGAAGCAGGGTACTTTTACCACAGCCACTACGACCGACAATCGCCAAGAATTCACCGGGTTGAATATGCAGGTCAAGGTCTTCAAGGACTTTAACATCGCCATAAAATTTGTGTAGTTGTTCGATCAGGATCTCTGCGCCCAACACCGCATGGGGGTTGATATCCTCGACAGAAGAACGCTGAGGTTGGGTTGAGTCGTCTGCATGACGGCTTATACTTAAATCGGTCATCATATGCTCCTTATTTTTGGTAACCCGAGTGCCAACGGAGTAAATATTTTTCTAAGGCAACAGCCAGTACATCGGCTAATTTACCGAGTAGGGCATACAATAAAATCCCGACCAAGACGATGTCGGTTTGCAGGAACTCGCGTGCGTTCATGGTCATATAACCGATGCCGGCTTGTGCAGAAATGGTTTCTGCCACAATCAACAAAACCCAAACGAGACCGAGTGAAAAACGCAGACCAACCAAAATAGACGGCATCGCCCCCGGTAGAATGATTTCTTTATATAGTTGCCAGCCACTCAAACCGTAGCTTTTGCCCATTTCAATCAGTTGAGGGTCTACAGAACGAATACCATGATAGGTATTGATATAAATGGGAAAGAATACGCCAATAGCGACTAAAAAAAGCTTGGCCGATTCATCGATCCCAAACCATAAAATCACCAATGGAATCAGGGCAAGAGCAGGAATGTTACGGATCATTTGCAGCGTGGTATCGAGTAGCGTCGATGCTGTTTTGGATGAACCATTCAGCAGCCCTAAAAAAAGACCTAATCCACCCCCAACTAAAAGCCCAACCAAAGCACGACCCGCACTGATTTGAACATGCTTCCACAGTTCACCACTGATCAGTAAGTTCCAAAAGGCTACCACTACCGCACTTGGCGCAGGCAAAATACGACTTTCTAACAGCCCTGTAACAGAGGCAATTTGCCATACAATAATTAATGCAATAGGAAACAACCAAGGCAGCAAACGCTGCCCGAGTTGTGTTCCACGTGAAACCTTCGGTGCTTTGAAGGTTTCAACAGAAACAGTTTTGGACATTAGGCCGGCTCCTGAATCTTTCCAGCTTTTTTATTTTCATCTGGGGTGTAGTTGTTCGCGACGATCTCACCAAACGGGCCTGTTAAGTTAGGTTGAACCAATTTCTGACGCGTTTCCAATGGCAGTAGTGGGAACACCAATTCTGCGAAACGGATCGACTCTTCAAGGTGTGGGTAACCAGAGAAAATAAAGGTATTAATCCCGAGATCGGCATATTCTTGGATACGTGCGGCTACCGTTTCAGGATCACCAACGAGTGCCGTACCTGCACCACCACGAACCAATCCAACACCTGCCCATAAGTTTGGCGATACTTCTAATTTGCTACGGTCGCCATTGTGCAGTTCAGCCATACGGCGTTGACCAACAGAGTCCATGGTTTTGAACTTGGCTTGCGCCGCTGCAATGGTGGCATCGTCGACATATTGGATCAGCTCTTCTGCTGCTTTCCATGCCTCTTCATTGGTTTCGCGCACAATGACATGTAAACGAATGCCATAATTCAGTTCACGTCCTTTGGCTTTGGCTTTTTCACGCACCACTGCAATTTTTTCTTTTACCGCAGCAGGTGGCTCACCCCAAGTTAAATAGGTGTCAACTTGATCCGTTGCCAGTTCAACAGCTGCCTCTGAAGAACCGCCAAACCATAGTGGTGGATACGGTTTTTGTACCGGTGGATAAAGTAATTTTGCGTCGTCCACACTCAGGCGTTCGCCATGGAAGGCATAGTTTTCACCAGTATGTGAACGGGTTAAAATTTCACGCCAAATCGTGGTGTATTCTGCTGCAGTTTGGTAACGCGTCGCATGATCTTCATAGACACCATCACCCTTGAGTTCTTGCTCATCGCCGCCTGTGACTAAGTTGAGTAAGATTCGACCGCCAGATAAACGGTCAAAAGTTGCAGCCATACGTGCAGTCAGTGCAGGCGTTGTCACCCCTGGACGTAGCGCGACTAGAAATTTTAAATTTTTAGTGGCATCAATCAAGCTTGCAGCTGTAAGCCATGGATCTTCACATGAACGACCTGTTGGAATCAGAACGCCTTCATAGCCAAGATTATCCACCGCTACTGCAATTTGCTTCATGTAGGCATGATCGACTTGGCGTGCACCTTTACTTGTTCCTAAGTAGCGACTGTCACCGTGGGTAGGGATAAACCAGAAAATTTTCATGTTCAGTTCCTTGTATTTTTGATGGCTCGGGTATCAATGTGATGAAGGTGTCCAAACTTGCTTTTGGACTTGAATGTTGTTTGGAATCAGTTGGACTTGTTTAAATAAGTCCGCAATATTTTGCTGTGCTTGTATGACCTCGGGTGTCAGCGAGCGCACAGGAGATGGTTTAGATCGGCGTGAAAAGGCTTGCGCAGCAATATTCTTTTGTAGCCCTGTGCTGTTTTTATAAATCTCTAAAGCTACATTTTGGTTCTTCACAATCCACTGATCGGAAGCGTCTAAGGCCTTTAAAAATTTAGCTGGGGCATCAGGGTGCGCTTGAACGACTTTTGGATTTGCCACATAAAATGAATAGGTCTTTGGAAAATCATCAGATTGAATCAGCACTTTAGCCTGAGCATCCAACTCCGCTGCAGATAAAAACGGGTCCCAAATGGCCCATGCATCAATTGATTTTTTATCAAATGCGGCACGTGCATCTGCTAGTGGAATCCAAATTGGTTGGATATCGCTCCAAGTCAAACCGGCTTTTTCTAAAGTTTTGGCTAATAACTCATGCGCACTCGAGCCTTTTTGTACAGCAACGCGTTTGCCACGTAATTCTTGAATGGTTTTGATTGAGCTATCCGCTGGAATCACGACAGCAAGCGACTGTTCAGGCACCACTTCATAGCCAATATAATTCAGGTCTTTATTGGCAGCTTGGGCAAAAATAGGCGGGGTGTTGCCGACATAGCCATAATCCACCGCACCGACCGCAAGGGCTTCTAACATTTGTGGGCCAGCAGGGAATTCCTTCCACTCAATGTGAGCACCGGGAAATTGTTGTTCAAAGAGCTTTTGTTCACGGGCAACCAGTAAATTTAAGGCTGATTTTTGGAAACCGATAACCAAGGTTTTTACGGCTGTTTCAGCTGGTTTTTCACCATCCTGCTGTGCTGTTTCTTGTTTTTGGCAGGCACTGAGTCCAAGGGCCAAAGTGGCTAAAGTCAGTATGGAAAATGTTCTTAGAATACGCATGGCATCGCCCTTATGCTGTCGTCGGCTTATTTGATAATGGCCGACTCAATATTTAATTTATTTGGAATTAATTTTTCGTTATAAAACGCATCAGCGACTTGCTGCTGCTCTTGCGCCACTTGTGCAGTAATCGGCGTCACTTGATTGCCTAAGCGAGAAATTGATGTTTTAAGTACATCTAGACCTAAGCCGGTTTTGCCTTCGAGTAACTTGGCCGCTTCATCTTGATTTTTTGAGACCCATTGCGTGGTCAAATTCAACTCATTCACCACAGCTTGCAGGACTTTTGGATTTTCCTGAGCAAATTTGCGATCGGCCAAATAGAACTGGTAGTTCTTCACCAAGTTTTCGCCATTGGCAATGGTGCGAGCATTAAGTTGATGCTCAGCGGCAGAAAGGAACGGGTCCCAAATTACCCATGCATCGACTGCACCTTTTTCAAAGGCAGCTCGTGCATCGGCAGGCGGTAAATACACGACATTGATGTCGCTAAATTTAAGCTGATTGGCTTCCAACAACTTGAGCAACAGGTAATGCACGTTTGAGCCTTTGTTTAAGGCCACACGTTTACCTTTTAAGTCCTGAATACTGTGAATAGCCGAATCTTTTTGCACAATTAAAGCTTCAGCTTTTGGAACAGCAGGTTGGTTGGCAATGTAAACCAAATCGGTTTGAGCGGCTTGAGCAAAGATAGGCGGTGCTTCACCGACTTCACCAAATGACACGCTGCCTACATTGAGACCTTCTAGCAGCTGTGGGCCAGCAGGAAATTCCACCCATTTGATATTTACACCTTGGCTTTTTAAGGCTGTTTCTAAGGTTCCGCGTTCTTTTAAAATTGGCAATAAGCCATATTTTTGGAAACCAATATTTAAGGTGACATTTTCTTCAGCCTCTTTTTTGCCACAGCCCGACATCATCATGGCACCCACAACCGCTGTAGACAGTACAAGTGTTTTTGTCCAGAGTTTTGCTTTGTGAGTACGCATGTGTTGCTCCTATAAAGGTCTAAATGTGCAGAACTGTTGATTTATGAACACATAAGCTAAAGATTTTTCTTTTTCGAAAAAAATAAGAAAACTTAAATTTAAAATCAGGAAAAAAGATAAATAAAAATCAGCAAAACTTATGAGAAATTATGATTTTATAAAAACATATAATGTGTCGAAGTATTATTTTAAGTTATTGAAGTTATTTTATTTATTTGGGTTATTTAAATGGTAGATATGGTTATTCTATGGCTTGCAAAGTGATTTGAGGGGATAGCCAAGGGATTAGGCATAACCTTATGCAAAATAATGCTATTCAGCGCATAAAAAAAGCCACTTTAAAGTGACTTTTTACAAACCAATGAGTTTCTTTGGTAGTTATATAAGGCCTGACGGGCATTTGGTAAGTCATCGACGCTGACTTGTTCAAAACCTTGTTCAAGGAACCAATGCGCTGTCCGGGTGGTCAAAATAAACAATTGTTCAATACCTAAATCTCGCGCTTTTTCTTCTAAATAATGCAAAATTTGGCTACCACGATTTGATTTTCGATACCCCGGATGCACAGCCACACACGCGATTTCAGCAGAACGTTTTTCATCCCCTGTGACAGGAATCGGGTACAACGCAGCACAAGCCAAAATCGTACCGTCACGTTCAATCACTGCAAATTGTCCAATTTCATTTTCCAAACGCTCGCGTGAGCGATAAACCAAGATGCCTTCTTGTTCGAGAGGGCGTAAGAGATTGATTAAGCCACCCACATCTTGAATATCGGCAGTACGCACTTCTTCATAATGCGCATCCGTGATCATGGTGCCAGAACCGTCACGCGTGAACAGTTCTTCGATCAATGCGCCATCATAGGCATATGAAATAAGATGAACACGGTGTACGCCTTGTAAAGAAGCATCTTTAGCAACGCTTAAATGCAGGGCAATATCGGGATTAGAATCTTGATATTGCAAAATATGCTGATCAAGTTGATGAGGTGTAATTTCGCGTTGTAGCTGCCCATGTTCATTGTGCAAACCGTGTTGTTTGCCCAAGAAAATTAACTTATCCGCTTTTAAACTGATCGCAGTTTTGGTCGCAACTTCTTCAGCCAATAAATTAAACACTTCACCTGTAGTGGAATAACCTGTCGGCCCAAGCACCACAATGTTTTGGCTCTCTAAATGACGTTGAATCGCATCAATATCGACGGAACGAACTTCACCAGACAGTTGAAAATCGATACCGTCACGAATGCCATACGGTTTTGCCGTGACCAAATTACCTGAGACCACATCAATACGCGCGCCGTACATCGGTGAGTTGGCTAAACCCATAGATAGGAGGGCTTCAATTTGCAGACGAATGGAGCCAACAGCATTCATCACTGCAGGTAAGGATTCGCGAGTGGTAATGCGACGATGATGATGAAATGGTGTCTGGATGCCGCTGCTTTGTAAATTATGATTGATTTGCGGACGGGCACCATGCACCAAAATTAGATGAATACCAAGCGAGTGTAATAAGGCAATATCGTGAATAATGTGTTGAAAATTTTCATGTTGCAGCGCTTCACCATCAAACATGATGACAAAGGTTTTGTTGCGATGCGCATTAATATAGGGTGCAGAATGACGGAACCAATGCACATACTGTAAGGTTGTGCTGGAAGATGGTTCAGTGATATTCGTTTGCATGCCTATGCCTGTTTATTCGCTCTGGTATGGATGATTCTAAACAAAAACATATGACAGCGGAAAGCAAATATAAAAAAACACCTGAACAGTGTTCAGGTGTTGGGAAAGGGATTTAAGAGATCGTCGAATGATTAGCCATTCTTAATGCGAATGATGCGATCGGTACGATCATTGACTAGCACGTAGTCACCATTGATTTTGTACCATTGTTGATAACGACCGGTGTTCGGTAAGCGGCGCGCTTCACGATCACTCACTTTGTAGCGGCTTGAATCGAAATAACGAGGAAAGCTTTGACCAACACGCCAATCGCGGCTTGGATTTACACGACGAAAGTCATTACGGTCGTAGCGATTATTGTCATAACGGTTGTTATTATTCCAATTGCTCGGACGGTGATCTTTGTTCCAACGGTTGTCTTGATGTTGGTATGACGGATGGTAACGGCGGTCATCTTGACGATGGTCTGGCGCAGCAATGGCTGCTGTTGTTGCCATCAAAGCCGATACGGAAAGAACTAAACTCGATACGATTTTGTTCATGGGACACCTCTATACATTTCTAATCTGTTTTTTGATGATTCAAAATTAGCGAGAAAGTTCAGAGAAAGCGTGGGGGCAATATAGTTGAATTGTGAAATGTATGGAGGAAATTTGAAGGTGTGTAAATGATCTGAACGCTAGGCAGCATCAGCTTTTGCGGTTAAACATTAAAAAAACCTCATAAAAAAAGCCCAGAGTTGATCTGGGCTTTAAAATATGGCGAAATTAAATTCAAAACGGCTTACATACCTAAAATTTTCAGAATACTGTTACTATCTGAGTTGACCAATATGTAGTCATTATTGATTTTATACCATTGCTGATTACGCGATGGTTTAGGTAAGTTATGGTCTTTATAATCGACTTTATAACCATTACCACGATAATGCTGTGGCATCACATAGCCCGTTTGCCATTTATGTTGTTGCAAACGTTTGACTCCACGTTGTTCACGCATACGGCGTCGATCTTCAAGATCGTCATCGTCCTGATAACCACGGTAATCACGATCTTTTTTCATTTGACCATATGCATTGCCGCGTGGGCCATCAAAGCCACGTTCATCGTTCTTGAAGTGAGGCGCTGCAGACGTGATGCTGCTTGCTATTAAAGCACTGAAAGAAATAGCCAAAATTGGCAAAATCTTTTTCATGTTCAACCCTCATGAGTAATTTATCTTCAATATCACTACTGTACGCATTAAATGCAGAGAAACTGTGAAGAAAGATGAATATTTCTTTAAATAAAACGAAGAGATTGCGGATATTATGCGATAAATTTGGCGCCGAGAACAATCTTTCCATCTTGAAAGCGATGGTCCGATAATGCGTGCTTTTTATCCTTGCAATGCAGTCTTGATCAAATTTGAGGTCTATTGTAAGCACGATCAAAAACGCCCATCAAGTCTTGATGGGCAAATAGGGTAGAGATACTGGAATGAAAACGGTGGGTAACTTCGGGTTTTAGTACCACTGCTCGTTTAGGCATTGGAGTGAATAAATTGCTAGAGCCACAGATTCAGCTTGCTCGGCATCATCCATTGCAGAGATCAAATTTTCAGTCAGTTGTAAGTTTTCAATTGAACGAATGGTTTCAATTTTGCGTTTTTGATCAGCCATTTGGGTCTCCTTGCCGTCGGTCTATGTCATGGCAAGCAGTCTATGCTTTTATATTTAATTTGAAAAACCGAATATTATTATAAAAATAATTTAAAAATACGATCAACGGCAAATTGGGTAATGAAGCTGTCTATTGATCAAAGCTTATTGAATTTCAAATGCTAATCTAAGAGTTTAAAAAAAGGGCATCAAATGGCCCTTTTTAGTTCTAAATGTGTCACTTGGAACGTAATTAGTATGCGTATTTCAGGTCGGTATAATCCGTTAATGATTTTTGAATATGAGCTTGAATAAATTCATTAATATCTTCAGGTGTCATTGCTGCACCTTGTTTGGTAATCACATGCTCAAACGGTGCTTGATCTTGCGCAATGATGCGATAAACAAAGTTAGTGATCACTTGATAGCCTGCTTCTTGCTTTTGAATGCAAGTGACATAGAAATAGGCATGCTCAAAGTTTAAGTCAGTATGCGAAAAAATAAATTGTTCAAATAATTTTGCATTTTGACCGACATCTAAGCCCTTTAAATCGTCCACGATACTCGGGTCGAATTTCATGCCATATTTTGCTGAAATCGGTTGACCATCGACCAGTAGGTTAACCATGCCATCCTCAGTTGGAGTCACTGTAATATTGCTAAAGTCAGACATGTATCAATCCAATGTTTTTAAAGAATGCCCCAAGTATCGGCAAATTTGCTAAAAACTCAAGTCGACTTTCGCGTGGACACCGCGAAATCAGTCGGTTAATGATGTTTTGTAGGCATTCAATACATAGAAAAGGAAGCTCGCGCTTCCTTTTTTAAATTGGCTTTCAGCTTATTCATCTTGGGCATCTATGCTGGCACCGGTTAAATGCAAGCTGTCGTCACCCATTAAATATAAATATGCAGGCATGATGCTTTCAGGCGTAGGCAAAGTTTTTGGATCTTCGTCTGGATACGCCTTTGCACGCATGGCAGTACGTGTCGCACCGGGATTAATGCAGTTAAAACGAATATTGGGGTGTTCATTTTCTTTGGCGAACAATGTACTCACGGCTTCAATGGCAATTTTTGAGACCGAGTACGCGCCCCAACGTTCACGGGCTTCACGTCCCACACCCGAACTGGCAAAGACCACTGAGGCATGCTCAGATTTTTGCAGTAATGGCATTAGCTCTTGAGTCAGTACAAAAGGCGCACGAAGGTTCACCGCCATAACATCATCCCAAACATCCACAGGATAATGTTCTAGTTCAGTTCGCTCACCCAAAATCCCGGCATTATGCAAAATGCCGTCTAGGCGACCAAATTGCTTTTCTAAGGTGTCGACCAATAGCTCATAATCACGAGGAGAGGCACTAGACAGTTGTAGCGGTAAAATCGCCGGTTGGGGGGCACCCAATCCTTCAATTTCATCGTAAATCACTTCTAGTTTATTCAGTGTGCGTCCATGTAAAACCACGGTTGCGCCATGCAAGGCATAGCTGAGGGCAGCCGCACGGCCAATACCATCGCCCGCACCTGTAATCAGGATAATGCGATCTTTGAGCAGATCGGGGCGAGGTTGATATTCTGAATATTTCATCCGTACCTCCTCGTTTTATTGTGTTGTGTTCTATCGTTATAAAGTCGCTGTGTTTAGCGTTTTCGGTTTGATGACCAAATCATGAATGACTTCATGCAATTCAGCAACAGTCTTCACTATACAATCTGCATGCCAAGCTGTTAAGTCATCTTTGTGTTGTAAAGGTAAATAGCCATAAGCCGCAAGAATTGTGTACATCTGCGCATTACGACCGGCATCGATATCACGTGGATGATCACCGACATAGATACAGTCTTGAGCATCTAGATGAATGTGCTTGGCTGCTAAATACATCGGCTCTGGGTCTGGCTTGGTTTTACTGACATCGTCTGGGCAAACCAATACCGAGCAGCGTTCAGTTAAATTCAACGCTTTGAGCAACGCTTCACTGAGTGAACGCGGCTTATTGGTGACAATGCCCCACGGAATTTGATGTTGTTCTAACTCTGCGAGTAGTGGATACATGCCTTCAAATAGGTCTGTATCGACGGCTATATCAGCACCATACAGATCTAAAAAGCGTTGACGATGTGCCAGAAAGACAGGATCTTCAACGTCTAACTCTGGATAGACCAGTTTGACCATCGCACGCGCGCCTTCAGATACTTGTACACGAATATCTTCTGCACTGACCACCGCAATGCCTTTGTCACGGCACATGTCTTGAATAATACGAATAAAATCAGCCGCGGTATCAATCAGTGTACCGTCAAGATCAAAGAGTACAGCTTTCATTAGGCTTCTTTCACCGTATGAACCATGTAGTTCACATCCACATTGGGTGCGAGCCAATAGCGTTTGGTGATCGGGTTATAATGTAAACCTGTCATATCTTTGAGTTTTAACTCGGCTTGACGAATATCATGAGCTAATTCTGAAGGTTTAATAAACTTTGAATAATCATGAGTGCCTTTCGCCAACATACGTAAAACATATTCCGCACCAATAATCGCAAACAAATACGCTTTAGGATTACGGTTAATGGTCGAGAAGAATACATGACCACCCGGTTTTACCAGTTTTTGACACGCTAAAATAATTGATGCTGGATCAGGTACATGTTCGAGCATTTCCATACAGGTAACGACGTCATATTGACCTGCTTGTTCTTCTGCCAATTGCTCTACAGGCACTTGGCGATATTCAATATTTTGCACATTTTCTTGTTCGGCATGTAGGCGTGCAACATTTAATGGCGCTTCGCCCATGTCGATACCTAATACTTGCGCGCCACGACGTGCCATGCTTTCAGCTAAAATACCGCCGCCACAGCCTACATCTAATACTTTCTTGCCAGTGATGCCATTTGAATGCTCATCAATCCAGTTCAAACGCAGGGGATTAATCATGTGCAAAGGGCGGAACTCAGAATGCTGATCCCACCATATGGCTGCGAAAGCTTCAAATTTGGCAATTTCTTGTGGATCAACATTCAATTGCGACATCGGTTGCACCTCAATCAAGTCTTTATATTTTAGAAAAAAGTTTATGGGAGTTAGTGTAGCGCGTCCTGAAAAAAAAGCGATAAAAGCCTTAAAAAAGTTCACAGAATGAAAACGAAATCGACAGATTTGATTTATAGTGTTGCCATAAACTAATCATAATGATTTTGAGGACGATAAGTTCAATGAAAAAATTCCTTTTAGGCACGATTACAACAGCTATTTTGGCTTTTTCTGGCAGTGCGATGGCAGCGCAATTTGTCGCGGGGACTGATTACACAGTTATTCCAAAACCGATTAAAGTCGAACGTCCGGGTAAAATCGAAGTCCGTGAGTTCTTTTGGTATGGCTGCCCACATTGTTTTACATTAGAACCGCATATGCAAACGTGGTTAAAGCAATTGCCTAAAGATGTACGTTTTGTCCGTACACCTGCAGCAATGAATCCACTTTGGGAACAAGGCGCGCGTGCTTACTATGCATCGGAAGCACTGGGCGTTCGTCAAAAAGCACATTTACAATTGTTCCATGACATTCATGTGGGTCAAAAAAATATCTTAGAACAAGGCGCATTTGCGAAGTTCTACACCCGTTATGGTGTTCCTGAAGCGAAATTTAACAGCACATTTAAATCATTTGCTGTGTCTTCAAAAATTGCTCAAGCGAAAAGCTTAGCGGCTCAATATCAATTGAGTGGCGTGCCTGCGATTACCGTCAATGGTAAATACATCGTACAAGGTGAAGATGCACGTACTGTTGAAATCGTGAAATTCCTTGTTGATAAAGAACGCAAAGCGAAATAACAGATGTTTTGAAAAAGCCGCACTCGATGCGGCTTTTTTTATGACGGTACATTTTGCGTTTTAGGTCGATAAATTTTGCGGATCAGAGATTTGAGCCAAAGATCGATCCCAGTGCAAGATGCCACGAAATAAGAGCTGAACTTGGGTCTGAGCTTGGCGGCGAAATTGTTGTAGCGCATCCGTACGTTGTGGAAGCTCAACATGTCGATGTAAGTCAATCCACTGCATTGCCCAACTTAAGGCCAATTCAAACAAAATTTGTCCCAATACTTTGAGGTCTTGTTCGGATTGAATATGTTGAGTCGCTTCAACTTGAGCCAGTGCATGGGCCAAATCGGTACTGAGAAAATTAAACTCACGAGTAATGGCTTGTCTTAAGAATGCTGAACCACCCCAACGTTCAGCAATAAGAAACATCCATGCCTCAGGAAATTGCTCAACGGCATGAAATAAATAATCCAGACTTTGTCGTGTGCGTGCATCTGGTGCTTGAAAGCATTGCTGACTCAGTTGATTGAGGACATTGCGAAGGTGCAGGGCCATTTGGTCGACTAGTTCCAAACCGAGTTCGTCCATGTCTTGAAAATGGCGATAAAACGCAGCAGGAACCAAGCCGACATGACGGGAAATTTCGCGTAAGCTCAGACTGCTAAAAGAACGGCCTGTGGTACTCAATGCAAGCGCTGCATCAAGGATAGCTTTACGACTTTGTTGCTTACGTTCTTCCCGTATCGACATGCAATTCGTCCTGAATTTTGCGTGGCTTCAGTCTAACAAATTTCCTGATGTCGTACGATGGGCCTATCAAAACTTGGATGAATGGATTTTGTAAATGCGCACGAATGCGTCCCGAATCTGGCTGTACCTTCTGTTATAATGTACCGCAATCAATTTTGTCAGATTAAGGACTCATCATGCGTATCGACCAACGAGCATTAGATCAATTACGTGAAGTAAAAATTACCCGTAACTACACACGTTATGCGGAAGGTTCTGTATTGGTTGAATTTGGTCATACAAAAGTTCTTTGTACTGCAAGTGTAGACAACTCAGTGCCACGTTTCCTTAAAGGGAAAGGTCAAGGCTGGGTAACTGCGGAATACGGCATGCTTCCACGTTCTACACATACCCGTAGTGACCGTGAAGCAGCACGTGGTAAACAAAGTGGTCGTACACAAGAAATCCAACGTTTGATCGGTCGTAGCTTACGTGCCATGGTTGATTTGAAAAAATTGGGTGAAAATACAATTAGCATCGACTGTGATGTGATTCAAGCAGATGGCGGTACACGCACAGCATCAATCACAGGTGCAGCTGTTGCTTTGGTCGATGCGATGAATGTCTTGCTTGAAAATAAAAAAATCAAACAAGATCCGCTTAAAGGCTTAGTTGCAGCTGTTTCTGTAGGTATGTATCAAGATGAAGCATTACTTGATCTTTGCTATGAAGAAGATTCAAACTGCCAAACTGACTTAAATGTGGTCATGACACAAGCAGGTGAGTTCATTGAACTTCAAGGCACAGCTGAAGACAAACCATTTACGCGTGCACAGTGTAATGAAATGCTTGAATTGGCTGAAAAAGGCATTCAAGAGTTAATTAAGAAACAACAAGAAGCTTTGGGTTGGTAAGTTGTTTGATTCAGTTTAAACTGAATAAAGAACGCATCTTCGGATGCGTTTTTTTATGCGCTGAATATAGAAAATCCAACAAGAATCGGCTATTCAGTAGCGTGCCTTTGACTCAAATTAATAGAATCAGGATGCTTTGAAGGACTAAAAATGAAAAATTGGATGATGTATTGTTCTTTATTCACCGTATTTTTGATCAGTGGTTGTGATTTTTTGGGAAATCAGGTTCAAGAGCGAGAAGGTGGTCGTTTTTCTGAACAAAGTGAAAACTCAAAAGATCAGGACGATGATCAAGATGAGCGCGAGCAGCATGAAGACGATGCGGAGCATGAAAAGGACTCCGAGCATGAAGATGAAGCTCGACGAAGTTCAAAACAACAGCAAGATGATGATTAAGTCATGCTAGAGGTTAAGCAGAAAAAAGGGTGCGACAGCACCCTTTATTTATGTTTAGAGTAAGCCTAGAGCTTAGGCATTAAAGCGCATCGATAAATCAATCGCTGTGACATCTTTGGTAAGCACACCCATCGAAATATAATCGACCCCTGTCGTTGCCACTTCACGTAAATTTGCAATAGTGATATTGCCTGAGGCTTCAAGTTTGCAGCGACCATTCACATGTTTGACGGCATCAATCATTTGTTGCTGACTAAAGTTATCCAACATCACAATATCCGCACCTGCTTCCAACGCTTGGTTGAGTTCGTCCCAAGTTTCTACTTCCACTTCAACGGGTTTACCCGGAGCAATGGTATGCGCTTTAGCAATAGCTTGGCTAATGCCACCTGCTGCCATGATGTGATTTTCTTTAATTAAAAACGCATCAAATAAACCTAAGCGATGGTTTTGACCACCTCCGACAGCAACTGCATATTTTTGTGCAATACGTAGGCCTGGTAAGGTTTTACGGGTATCGAGTAAACGAGTATTCAAACCTTCAAGCTGCTGGACATAGGCAGCAGTTTTAGTCGCTACTGCAGATAATGTTTGTATAAAATTTAAGGCTGGACGCTCAACCGTGAGTAAACTACGCGCAGAACCTGCGAGTTTTAAAAAGGCTTCGCCTGCGGCAACACGGTCACCATCATGTTTCAACCAAGTGACTTGGACAGCGGCATCGTAAGCCTGAATGAGTGCATTAACCCAAGGCTGACCCGCCAAGATCATCTCTTCACGGCTGATAATCGTTGCAGTGGCTTGTTCATCTTCTGGAGTTAACAGGGCTGTAATATCGCCTTCGCCAATATCTTCTTGTAGTGCGTGTTGAATATTGATTTGGATTGATTGTTCAAGCAAAGATTGCGATATGCTCATAAGAAGTTCCGTATCTTTTTAACCCAGGAAAATGTGCGCGTTATATTAGCATTGTTCCTTAAAAATGAGCGATTTTTAACTCCTTTCACAGACTTGAATTGAGATTTCAATGTGAAAGTTTTAGCATTAAAACTTTCAAGTAGGGCTCGGCGTTTTGATCTGCAGCATTGCAGGCCGGCTTAGACACAGGATTTTTTTATGTCACAAGCAATAACATTTCAGGTGCAGGATGGGCAATTGCTAGGTGCGCGTCAAATTCCATCACCGAATTTTAACCAGCGTCCTGAAGATACCGAAATTCAGCTTGTCGTCATTCATAATATTAGTTTGCCACCTTCTCAGTTCGGCGGTGGTTATATCGAACAATTTTTCCAAAATCAGTTGGATTGGTCGAAACATCCTTATTTTCAAACTATTGAAGGGATGCAAGTATCGACACATTTATTGATCCTGCGCACAGGCGAAGTTCTACAGTTTGTCAATTTTAATGATCGAGCTTGGCATGCAGGTCGCTCAACCTATTTAGCACAAAAAGAATGTAATGATTATTCGATAGGCATCGAACTCGAAGGAAGTGATGATTTACCTTTTGAAGCTGCACAATATGCCGTGCTGACCGAGGTCGTGGCGTGTTTACAACAGGCTTATCCTAAAATTCAACAACATATCGCCGGACACTCAGATATTGCACCGGGACGTAAAACAGATCCAGGTCCATTTTTTGAGTGGAACGCTTTTCGTCAACAGCTGCATCATTTTAAAAACAAATAAACAATACATACTGCGTTTAATAAACCAATGAAATTCCTTGACGAGTTTCATTACAATAGGCGCACTTTCAAAAGTGAGAAATACCGATGGCGCTTTGGCGTTCGACAGTCATTGTCAGTGCAATGACTATGTTGTCCCGTGTATTGGGACTGGTACGGGATATTGTCCTGTTAAATGTATTTGGTGCAGGTAAAGACTTCGATACCTTCGTGGTTGCCTTTCGTATTCCTAACTTTTTTAGGCGCTTATTCGCAGAAGGGGCATTTTCACAAGCCTTTATTCCTGTATTGACTGAATATAAAACCAGTCGAACCCATGCCGAAGTCCAGATTCTGATTAGCCGTGTTTTTGGCTGTTTAGGTCTGGTGATGACTAGTTTGACGTTCATCGCGATGGTGGCGGCACCCGCGATTATTTATATCTATGCACCGGGTTTCCATGGTGATGCAGACAAGTTTGCGTTAGCTACCGATATGTTCCGCCTAACGATTCCTTACTTACTGTTTATGTCCCTAACGGCATTTGCCAGCAGTATTTTGAACAGTTATGGCTCATTCAGTACACCTGCGTTCGCTCCAGTGTTACTCAATGTCGCGATGATTGCCGGTGCGCTGTGGTTAACCCCTTATATGGCTGAGCCAATTATGGCTTTGGGTTGGTCTGTTGTCGCAGCAGGATTCTTGCAATTGGCGATTCAGATTCCAGAGCTGTGGCGTAAAAAATTACTGATTCCACCCAAAGTAGACTTCAAACACGAAGGTGTTGATCGGATCATGAAGTTGATGCTGCCAGCACTGTTTGGTGTCTCAGTGACGCAGATCAACCTACTGTTGAACACCATTTGGGCGTCTTTTATGCAAGATGGTTCAGTATCATGGCTATATAGTGCTGAACGTATGACCGAGCTACCTTTAGGTTTGATTGGGGTAGCTATTGGTACCGTGATTTTACCGTCATTGTCTGCACGCCATGCTGAACAAGATCAGGACAAATTCCGCCGTATGATTGATTGGGCAGCTAAGGTCATTATCTTGGTGGGTGTGCCTGCCAGTATTGCGCTTTTCATGCTCTCTACACCTATTATTCAGGCCTTATTTGAACGTGGTCAATTTAGCTTTGAAGATACACAGATGACCGCATTGGCATTGCAATGTATGAGTGCCGGTGTGATTTCATTCATGCTCATTAAAGTGTTTGCACCAGGGTTTTATGCGCAACAAGATACCAAAACTCCAGTACGTGTAGGTTTAATGGCGGTCGCAGCCAATGCCATTCTTAATGTGGTGTTTATTGGATTCTTTAAACTGATTGATTGGCATGCTGAGCATATGGCCTTGGCATTGGCATCCTCTGGTTCCGCATTAGTAAATGCAGGGATGCTGTATTTTTATTTACATAAGCGCAATATTTTCCGTTTTGGTGCGCATTGGAAAAAGTTGGTGATTCAGTTTGCGATAGCCAATGCTGTGATGATTGCTGCTCTGTGGTATGGCTTAACATGGTACAACGGTGATGTATCTGCGTGGATGCGTGTCGCGGAAGTGATCATCTTATGTGTGATTGGTGTTGCTGCTTATGGTATCGCCTTAATTGCAACAGGCTTTAGACCACGTCATTTAAAACCATAAAGCTAAAACCACACAACGTAGTAAGTTTACGTGGATGTAAAAAAATAAGAGCACATAGGCTCTTATTTTTTTCATTGACACTCAAGATGATAAAAACGTACGTTTCTTATCCATGAGTCTAAGAGGGGTAATTTGTAGTTTAAAACGACATACAATCCGTCGCCTAAACTTTTCCTCGAGAGAGGAAACCAACAATTGCAAGTATGACTGCAATAACCAAAAGAATAACAGCAAAGTCTTTGGATAAGCCTGCCACACCACCAAAACCTAGCAGACTAGCAATCAATGCAATTACAGCGAAAATAATAGCCCAGCGGAACATAGTTTTATCTCCATGTGATTTTTTATTCTGTATGCCCATTATAAGAGGCTAAAAAAACCTACTATGTAGTCTTTTGTTTATTTAATGTTCAATATTCGGTAACTTAAACAAAGAATTAATGTGCAGGTTCAGTTAATATGCCTGCCACCTTTGTTGCGAGCGAGAAGATGACCGATACTCTACGCCCACATTTTTGGAAAAAGCATGCTTTGACTGAACTCACCCATTTGGAGTGGGAGTCACTCTGTGATGGTTGCGGGCTTTGCTGTTTAATTAAGCTTGAAGATGAAGATACTCATGAGGTTGCCTACACCAAAGTGGCATGCAAACTTTTAGATTGTGAAAAGGCATCTTGCTCCGATTATCCAAATCGTCAATCACATGTTCCAGACTGTATACAGCTGACGCCACATCAGATTCACCAATTTCATTGGCTACCACCGAGCTGTGCTTATCGTAGAATTTCTGAGGGTAAAGATTTACCACGTTGGCATCATCTAGTGACGGGAAATCGTGACAGTATTTTGAAGGCAAGAAAGTCTGCCGCAGGGCGTTGCATCAGTGAAGAAGACGTCAACCCTGACGATATTGAAGATTATATTGTACGTTGGGTACGCTAAAGGACACAGATACGCTCTATCTTGAATCTAGAGTTGATCTTGTATCATAGCCAGAATGTCTTGTTCTGACAGAACCTGAAAACCGTGCTGTTTGAGGAGTGCTGTGGTTACTCCATAGCCTTCAATTTTCGTACGGGTAAAGCTGCCGTCATAAATATAATGGCTGCCGCAAGACGGGCTGCGATCTTTCAAGACAACAACATCAACTTTGTGTAATTGGGCCAATTCTAACATTCGTTGAGCACCTGCAATAAATTCAGCACTAACGTCTGTCCCCAAAACATCTTTAACTTGAGCTGTACCATTGAGCACATCAGTGGCTTGACCATTTTGAATTTCTGCAGGAAAACGTGGACAGCTCAGGCCGCCCATCATTTCTGGGCAGGCCGTAATGACTTGGTGAGTCTGCATCAGTTGGCAAATCGCTTGTTGTGTATTCGATTTGGCATCATAACGAACGGGTTGGCCTGCCAGACAGGCACTGACTAAATACTTCAGTGTCATCGTGTCTTGCTCCACAAGTTTTAGTGACTCAAAAGTTCCATCGCATGGTCATAACTGAGCGGGCGATAAAAGTAAAAACCTTGTCCAGTATGACAATTACATTCTTTTAATGTATCGACCTGTTCCGGTTTCTCTATACCTTCGACTAGTATATTCAGGGAAACACTCGCACCAATTTGGGTAATCGCTTTGACAATGGCAAGTGCTGAACAGTCGGTATGCATGCGTTCCACAAAATTACGGTCTATCTTAATACAGTCGACAGGGTAATTACTCAAACGTGTTAATGATGAATGACCTGTACCAAAATCATCTAAAGAAATGTGTATGCCATGCTCTTTTAATAAATGGAGAGCGCGAATCACATAATTTGAGCCACGTTCTGACAGGCTTTGCTCGGTAATTTCGACCTCAATAATATCTGGTGATATACCAAACTGCTTTAAGCGATTCAGTAGTTTTTCCGCATAATCATCACGTAAAAATTCGACAGGTGCAGCATTTATTGAAATCGGTAGCGGTTGCAGTCCAAGTTCAATCCATTTTTGAATATCTTGAAAGATTTTAATTTGCATTGTTTCACTAATGCGTGAAGCCAATTCATAATCTTGAAATGCAGCAAAAATTTGAGAAGGTAATTGTAATTGTTGGTCTTTATCATACCAACGTAACAAGGCTTCAAAGCCGATAACTTGACTGTCAGAAAGACGAACTTTGGGCTGATAAAACGGAATAATTTGATTGGACTTAATCAAGCTGCGTGCAAGCGTTAATTGGCGAGTAGTATTTTCAAGGGTTTTGAACATAGTATGGTTGAACATTCGTACACCACCACGACCACTGCTTTTTAAATCATTTAGCGCAATATCAGCACATTTAAGTAAATTGGAGGTATTTTGTGCATCGCGAGGGTAGATCGCACAGCCAATACTCATACCAATATTGATACTTTGCCCATTATAGAAAATGGGCATGTCCATTTGCTGACAGGCGATGCTGGCAAAATTCTGTAATTGTTGTTGCGATTTTAAATTTGGAATAGAAATGGCAAATTCATCGCCACCTAAACGTGAAACTACAATATTTGTATCAAAACATTGCTGAAAACGCTGCCCAAGGGTATGCAGTAAATGGTCTCCTGCACTATGACCTAAGGTGTCGTTAATATGCTTAAAATAATCTAGATCGATTAATAACAAACCCAGTTGTTGCTGATGTTCTCGCGCCACTTTTAATTGGCTTTTAAATACTCGACTAAACGCACGGCGGTTTAATAAACCTGTTAAATCATCTCGTTCAATGATGCGTTGAAGTTTATTTTCTGCCAGTCGCTGTATCGTAATATCACGTGATACACAGAGGATTTCTTTGACTTGGCCATATTCGTTGAATACTGGGCTGAGCATATTATCCCAATAAGCCAAGGGTTTATCTGCTACTTGGCTCATGCCGACAAAGCGAGATATTTTGCCATCTTTGGCTTCGGCAAAAGCATTCAAACACGCGTCACGGACTTCTTCAGGCAGTAATTTATGCCAAGACATACCAAACTCAGTTTCATTTGGAGATACACCCAGAGCTAAACATCCCGCGCGGTTCATATGCAGAACTTGACCGTCTAGACTTAATAATTTTATACAGTCGACACTAGCATCTAACATTTGATTACGACTATTCAGTTTTTCTCGTAATTCAGCGCATTGATTATGTTGTAATTGTATATTCTTGGCTTGGGGCATTTTTTGAAATAAATTTATAGGTAGATCAATGCCTTGTTGAACTTGAACGATTCGCTTTTGCTTTGTTGATTGCTTCATACAATCTGTCCAATTGGGTCAGGCAAGTCTAAAATGGGATATCTTGCCGATGATACTTTAATTTGATCAATAAGGGCTAGGATGTCTTGTTACATTATAGTTAACATTCGCCTAAGCTTTTTTACATGCAAGATACTTAAATAACGACATTAAACCACCCTCCTAAATTGAATACCGAATAAAGCAAAGATTCTGCCAAGGCAGTGTTAGAATAGAAAAAACGTCCCCAATTGCCGGAAACGAAATAATAAGATGTCAGACAGCCAAATTCCTCTTCCTGAACGCATGCGTCCTCATGATTTATCTCAAATTATTGGACAAGATCACCTTTTAGGTGAAGATGCACCGTTACGCCAGATGATTGACCAAGGGCATTTGCCATCGATTATTTTTTGGGGACCTCCGGGTGTAGGTAAAACCACAATTGCATTGTTGTTAGCGCAGGCCGTTGACCGACCATTTATTAGTTTATCTGCGCTCAATACTGGGGTGAAAGAGTTACGTGAAATCATCGCCGATGGTGGAGATTTATTGACACCTGTGGTGTTTATTGATGAAATTCATCGCTTTAATAAGTCACAACAAGATGCCTTACTGAATGCAGTTGAAAAGGGCAAAATTACCCTGATTGGTGCAACCACAGAAAACCCTTCATTTGAAGTTAATAATGCCTTATTGTCGCGTTGTCAGGTGTATACCTTAAATGCTCTGGATAATGACGCAATTCAGCGCTTATTAGATCAAGCCATTCAGCAAGATTCGTTTTTAAAAGAGCGTTATATTCAAATCGAAGAATATGAAGCTTTATTTCAATTTGCCGCAGGTGATGCTCGTAAAGCATTAAATCTTTTAGATTTAATCGCCAGTACGTTTGAGCCAGACTTAGAAAATATCATTAACAATGCGGTGGTAGTCAAAGTTGCGCAGCAAAATATTGCACGCTATGACAAATCGGGCGAACAGCATTATGATCTAGTTTCGGCTTTTATTAAGTCGATTCGAGGCAGTGATCCAGATGCCGCTTTGTATTGGATGGCTCGAATGCTCAAAGGTGGTGAAGATCCTGTTTTTATTGCCCGTCGTATGTTGATTGCGGCATCTGAAGATATTGGCAACTCAAATCCAAATGCTTTACTGTTGGCTGGAGAATGTTTCCGATCTGTGCAGGCAATTGGTATGCCTGAATGTCGAATCATTTTGGGGCAATGTGCGGTGTATTTGGCAACCAGTGCTAAAAGTAACAGTACTTATTTGGCCATCAACAAAGCCTTAGATTTGGCAGAAAAAACCTCGAATCTACCCGTGCCATTGCATTTGAGAAATGCACCAACCAAATTGATGAAAGAGCAAGGCTATGGCGTGGACTATTTATATCCACATAATTATCCTGAACATTTTGTCATGCAGGATTATATGCCGCCTGAACTGAAAGGCACTAAGCTGTATGAGTCTGCACGTAATAAACGTGAAGTTGAAGGTGAGCGTTTGCAGCAACGACGTTGGATGCAACAACAGCAACAATGATTTGAATGATCATAATGCTAAGGCGCTTCGGCGCCCTTTTTTATGTCTATTTCATGCAAAAAAAAGCCCAACTCAAGGCGAGCTGGGCTGAAAAAATAGGATGTCTTTGGGGGAGATACATCCTAGAGGGTAGATGGAAAATCTGGTCGGCATACACATTGGAGAAGTATAGATCCTGGTGCTGCCTGATATGTAGCTATCTTAGTGTGAACGTGGGTAAATGTGAAACAGAGGATTTTTATGGTTAACATTTGTTTTTTCGATCATGGATTAATCGAGTAATATTTCATTAAAAAACCGAGCTAAAGAGCTCGGTTTTTATAATCGATGGACGATTTAGATATCAGAAAGGTCGATACCTAAACGTGCAGCAACTTCTTCATAAGCTTCAACTACACCGCCTAAACCTTGACGGAAACGGTCTTTGTCGAGTTTTTTCTTAGTGTCTTTGTCCCATAGACGGCAGCCGTCTGGAGAGAATTCGTCACCCAGTACGATACGGTCGTGGAACACACCAAATTCAAGTTTAAAGTCAACAAGCAGCATGTTGCCTGCATCGAATAGACCTTTAAGTACTTCGTTTACTTTGTAAGTCAATTCTTTCATTTGAGCGAGTTGTTCTGCAGTCGCCCAACCTAATGCAATCGCTTGTGATTCATTCACCATTGGGTCGCCTAACGCATCGTCTTTGAAGAACAATTCGAAAGTTGGCGGAGTAAGTTCTTTACCTTCTTCAACGCCTAAACGACGGCAAAGTGAACCTGCTGCATAGTTACGGATTACGCACTCTACAGGAACCATAGTCAATTTTTTCACTAAAACTTCAGTTGGAGAAAGAAGTTTTTCGAAATGAGTTTCGATACCAGCCGCAGCCAATTTTTCCATGATAAAGGCGTTAAAACGGTTGTTCACCTTACCTTTGCGATCCAGTTGTTCAATTTTTTCACCGTTGAATGCAGAAGCATCGTCACGGAAAACTAGGATGAGGTGGTCAGAACTATCTGTTTCATAAACAGATTTCGCTTTACCAGTATAGAGCAAGGTTTGTTTTAACATGAGGGAACCTTTTTCGAGAAAAAATGCCTAGTACGACTAGGCTGGCCAATTTTGGTAAATCTGAGCTAACAGATCTGCAGCTTTTTCTTTGTCTGCAAAACTGTTATCGGCATTGAACACAGCGATGTTATTGCTTGAACCTACAGAAGAAAGTCTTAAGACATAGGTCTGCTGATCGACCTTGACGGTTACTTCGTAACGGTTTTTGCTCTGACCAACAATGGTATGGTTAAGGCTGCTGAGGGTAGCAAGTGTGTATTGCCAAATTGTAGCAGAATTTCCTTCAACTTTGATCAGTGGATTTTGATTTCCATCCACCAATAGTTGAGGGCGGCTAATATTTGTACTGTCTGTTGAGGAATCTGCAACGACATTATTTTTTTCCGCGGCTGGACGCGGAAGGGCATAGCGATTGCCACGCTTATTTTCAAGCTTTGGTGCATGCTCAATTGCTAGCGGGTCAACTGATGGAGCAGGATACAAAGGCGTTGCAGGACGAACCATTGACCCTTCAGGGTATTTCAGCGGTTCAACATCTGTGGTTTGTTTATAGTCCAGTGTGCCATTATTAAAGGCAAGTGAACTACAACCGGCTAATGTAAATACTGAAAGTGCCAGGCTAAGTCCTAAACGTAATTGCATGATGTTTGCTCTTCTTTATTTGATAACGCCCGCAGTGATGAGTGCTTCACGAAGCGGAGTACGATATTGTTCTGCAAGGGGTGTTAATGGTAAGCGAATGCCTGTTTCAATCAGGTTCATCTCATGAAGTGCCCATTTCACAGGAATTGGGTTCGATTCGCAAAATAAAATTTGATGTAAATTTGCAACAGTATTGTTTTGTTGCTCGGCTTGGACTGCGTCACCCGCCAAAGCGCTTGCACACACTTCGCTCATTTCTTTTGGCGCCACGTTCGCAGTAACCGAAATGTTGCCTTTAGCACCTAAACCCATTAACTGATAAGCCGTTGCATCATCACCTGAGTACACCACCATATCTTTGCCTTTAAGGCCTTCAATGAGTTCTTGACCACGAGGAACATCGCCAGTGGCGTCTTTAATGCCCACGATTTGTGGAATATCAGCAAGACGGATCACGGTGTCATTGTGCATGTCTACACCAGTACGGCCAGGTACATTGTACAAAATTTGAGGTAAATCAACAGCTTCAGCAATCGCTTTGTAGTGTTGATACAGGCCTTCTTGGGTAGGTTTGTTATAGTATGGTGTAACTAATAATGCCGCATCTGCACCTAATTCTTTGGCTTCTTTGGTGAGTTCAATTGCTTCGTGGGTTGAGTTTGCACCTGTGCCGGCAATAATTGGAATGCGTTTGTTCGCCACACGGATGATTTCTTTGATCACCTGAGTGTGTTCGGCCATGCTCAAGGTAGAAGCTTCACCTGTAGTCCC
The DNA here is from genome assembly GCF_057480965.1 of Acinetobacter sp. P37. Taxonomy (NCBI): domain Bacteria; kingdom Pseudomonadati; phylum Pseudomonadota; class Gammaproteobacteria; order Moraxellales; family Moraxellaceae; genus Acinetobacter; species Acinetobacter sp. P37. Next base: position 46,693 of record NZ_JBLIYY010000008.1, read on the forward strand.
TACAGCAACAATACTATTGGTGCCTTGCTTTATATGCCACTCAACCAGCTTCTCGAGGCTCTTCCAATCTACGCTGCCATCTTCAAACATTGGGGTGACGATTGCGACAATTGAACCTTGAATGGTCTGAGCTTGCTGAGTCATTTTGAAAAGCTATCCTATTTGTCCATCCGACAAGATGAAATATTGATTTCTGGATGGTTTCGAATTTTGATTTGTAGCATGTTCATTGGGCTATACCCAAATTGAATAATGCTTACGCAAATTATGACTGATCAAACGCATAAGAACAATATGCTTTGGTCAAAGCCATAAAATTCTTTATACAAATCAAACTTAAAACAATCAAGTGTAAAATAGCGGTTTTTTTGCAGCCTGAAAATTGTTCAGCAAGGGCTGAATCTTGAAAATGTGTTATTCAATCGAGAGGGTTGGCATGGTTGATGGGATTGATTAAATCATCAGCAAAAGGTTGATCTATGTGTATTCCGTGCTTTTTAATCAGAATTTAAGATTAAATAACAATGACTAAAGATTTAAAAACTATATCAATTCGCTCGGGTTTTATTACAAATGATTGTTAAAAACTTGGGTAATAATCTTTTTTATATCTAATAGAAATAGGCATGTTTTTATGAGTGTTTAAAAAGATCGCTTGATTTGACTGTTCATTGCACGATTCATATTTTTTTATTTTAAATTTTTAATTGTTTTTACGACTTTGTGACTTAAAGCACAAAAACTATTACACCATGCACGTAATCCAATTTTGGACGAAAGGCTTCAACTTATTGGTAGTTATATCCTTTATAAGGCTCAGCGATGATGCGACTTAATTTGAACGCTGATGACAACAAGGATTCTCCAATGGAAAAGTCAGATAATAAGCATGCTATTGTCACGGTAGCAATCTGCTTCCTTATTGCCGTAATCGAAGGTCTGGATATTCAGGCTGCAGGTATTGCAGCAGCAGGGATTCGTGAATATTTCGGGCTGGATAGCTCGCAGCTAGGGGTGTTTTTTAGTGCCGGTATTTTAGGATTATTACCTGGTGCTTTGTTGGGTGGTCGGATTGCAGACCGAATGGGCCGTAAAAAAGTATTAATTTGGTCTACGGGGATGTTCGCCATCTTTACCTTATGTACGGTATGGGTAAATAGCTTCCATAGCTTACTCGCTGTACGTTTTCTTGCAGGTGCAGGTTTAGGTGCAGCAATGCCAATTTTAATTACCTTGGCATCTGAAGCGGTAACGCCACAAAATCGTGGTCGTGCAGTCGGTTTGATGTACTGTGGTATGCCTGTGGGTGCGGCAATCTTGTCATTAGTTGCAATGACGGACTTCGGTGCAAACTGGAAAAATATTTTCTATTTAGGCGGTTTATTACCGATTGTTGTGATTCCATTGATGATTTGGTTCCTGCCCGAATCGCGTGAATTCTTGAAAGCCAAAGATCAAGCGGTTCAAGCGACCGCCAATGGCGAAGTGCAACAAGGTGCTTTCAAAAACCTCTTTAACACAGAAAACCGTTTACGTACTTTCTCAATTTGGGTGAGCTACTTCTTCACCTTGATGGTGGTGTACATCATGTTGAGCTGGTTACCGTCGTTGTTCACCGAACTCGGTTTCACTCGTAAAGATGGTGCAACTGCGCAGTTCTACTTCATGGTGAGTGCAACCATTGGTACGATCATTTTAGGTATGTTGACTGATCGTTGGAAGAAAGCTTATGTGATCATTTTGATGTACGGCGGTATTTTGGCAGGTCTATTTGCGCTGAATGGTGCAGGTTCATTGACTCAAATGTACATGGCGTCAGCTTTAGTCGGTGCATTCGTGATTGGTTGTCAAGGTGTATTGTATGCCTTCGGTGGTATCGTGTATCCGACACAGTTACGTGGTACGGGTGTTGGTGTAGCTTCAGCCGTTGGTCGTGTCGGTGCAATGTTAGGCCCTGCAATTGCGGGTCAGTTATTGGCAGCAGGTTTTGGTGCTGCAGGGGTGATTACCGCGGCAATTCCATGTATCGCAATCTCTGCAATATTTATGTTGTTATTGGTACGTCGTATTCCATCATAAGGAACATGCCATATCAAAAAAAGCCCGCATATTGCGGGCTTTTTTATGGCGACAATAGAAGTCGCACTAATGCTTTAAGCCAAGATAAATAAACGTATTTGATGTAAAAATACAGCAGAATGAGAAAATAAAAAATCAACGTAGAGGGACTATGTCAGCAAGAAAACTGGTCGCAATTTTTAAAGTTGATCAACGTGAATTTAGTTTGTATCTACATCAGCACGAATTTATTTTGGAACTCAAACCTGTATTTCAAAGAAATCGCCAACAACCGAGAAAAAATGCGTGGTTGGCCTTTGCCGATGAACCTACCCTAGAAGATGTTGCTGAAAATATTAATGCGTTTGAGGTCATGCAACAGACACGCAGCCATTTATTAAAATATATCTTTCAACATCAACCGCGATATTTTTATTTTCATGCTTCGACTCGGCGAAAAGCCCGTATTTACCCACGATTTGCACAGCGGCTGGTTGAGCATTTGCCCAAGTATCGGTATTGTCAGGAAGGACAGTCATTTTATTTTTACGCACAGGACTGAATACTCAGGTTTTTAAAATATGAGCGAATCAGTAGAGTCGCCGATAATGCATGACAACGGATGGAGAGATATGCAAAAAAATACAGCGCTGATTGTGGTCGATGTACAAAATGGTTTTACCCCGGGTGGTCAGTTGGCTGTTGCCAATGCCGATCAAATTATTCCAGGGATTAATCAACTGGGACAATACTTTACGAATATTGTGCTGACTCAAGATTGGCATCCAGCCGACCATATTTCTTTTGCTGAAAATCATCCTGAGCATGTACCTTATGACAGCATAGAGCTGAATTATGGAACGCAAGTATTGTGGCCGACGCATTGTGTACAAGGCACACAGGATGCCGAATTGCATCCTGATTTAAATTTACCAACGGCGCAGCTAATTATTCGTAAAGGTTTTCATCAGCATATCGACAGCTATTCTGCTTTTATGGAAGCAGATCAGAAAACTTCAACAGGTTTGGCGGGCTATTTGCGCGAACGTGGTATTGATACAGTCTTTGTGGTGGGCATTGCCACGGATTTCTGTGTTGCATGGACGGCAATGGATGCACGTAAGCTTGGTTTTGAAACTTTTGTGATTGCTGATTTGACCAAAGGGATCGATTTACAGGGTTCTTTACAGCATGCATGGCAAGACATGTTGGCGAATGGGGTGAAGCGTATTTACCTGAAAGATATTGTGCAGCAGTATGCACAGGCATTATCTTTGGCATGACCCAGTGGGCTCAGTTGAGAAAAGGCACAAGGGTGTGCCTTTTTTTGTCCCTGTATTTAAATGGAAGATGCCTATGTCGGCTTTCTTAAAATTCACTCAATTTGTGCAGAAAACATTTGCGATTTGGGTGGTGCTGTTTGCAGCGCTCGCCATGTTTTTTCCCGATGTATTTGTTTGGTTAAAAGCATATATCCCATGGATGCTAGGCATCATTATGTTGGGTATGGGCATGACCATGACACTGCAAGATTTTAAAAGTGTATTGCAAAGCCCTAAAGCTGTGATGATCGGGGTTTTGGCACAGTTTATTGTGATGCCGGGATTGGCTTTTTTCTTGTGTAAATTATTACAACTGCCGACAGAGATCGCGATCGGGGTCATTCTTGTCGGTTGCTGTCCGGGTGGAACGGCTTCTAATGTCATCACCTATATTGCAAAAGGTAATACCGCATTATCTGTTGCCTGTACCTCTGTTTCGACATTACTCGCACCGGTTTTAACCCCTGCGATTTTCTATTTGTTAGCAAGCCAATGGATCGAAATTAATGCGGCATCGATGTTGGTTTCAATTTTACAAGTGGTTTTATTTCCGATCATTGTGGGGTTAATGATTCGAACTGTATTTAAGCACCGAGTGGATGCCTATATACAGGTCATGCCATTGGTTTCTGTTGTGGCAATTGTGGCGATTGTGGCGGCAATCATTGCGGGTAGCCGAACACAGATTTTGCAATCAGGTTTACTGATTCTTGGGGTAGTTGCCTTACATAATGGCTTGGGCTATCTATTGGGTTTTTGGGCCAGCCGAATATTTAAATTGCCCTATGCAGACTGTAAAGCAGTATCAATTGAAGTCGGGATGCAAAACTCAGGTTTGGGTGTGGCATTGGCGGCGACCCATTTTGCTGCTTCACCTTTGACCGCTGTGCCGAGTGCGATTTTTAGTTTGTGGCACAATATCTCGGGTCCTGCACTGGCAACCTATTGGGCAGCACGGACGAGTGAGCCCAAAGCATCGGAACAAGGCAAGCCTGCATAAAAAACAATTCAGTAAAAAAGAGGGTAATCTCCCTCTTTTTTTATGTCGAAAATAAATTTTACGATTTGATGAACAGTGTTTTAGGGAATTGCATGCTTTTTTAATTGATTAATGCTATTTGTAACATAAGTGTCATCTCCGCTGCCTAACATGCCGGCAACCACTTTAGATATAGACTGTTTCAAACAGCATTGAGAGGGTATGCAACATTTTCAGCATTCATCAGAGACCTATTATAATCGTGAATTGTCGCTTTTAGATTTTAATCGGCGGGTCTTGGCTCAGGCACTCGATTCAAGTTTACCGTTACTTGAACGCTTGAATTTTCTCATCATTTTTTCACGCAATTTAGATGAATTCTTTGAAATTCGCATTGCGGGGCTAATGAAACAACGAGATTTGAATGCAATTGCACGGACGCCAGATGCCATTCCGACTGAAGTGGTCTTAGATGAACTTTCCCAAGTGATTCATGACACGGTTGCACAGCAATACCAAACCCTCAATCATGCTGTATTGCCTGCACTACAAAGTGAAGGCATTCGTTTTATTCAATTTAAAGATATTTTAGAAAAACATCGGGCGTGGATTAGCCATTATTTTAGTAAAGAAGTTCAACCGGTCTTAACGCCGATTAGCTTAGATCCATCACATCCGTTTCCGCGCTTGGTCAATAAAAGCCTCAACTTCATTGTGAGCCTAGAAGGCAAAGATGCATTTGGTCGTGCCATTGAAATGGCGATTGTGCCTGCACCACGTTCCTTGCCGCGTTTAATTAAAATGCCTGCCGAGGTTGAAGGCAGTACAGAAACACAAATTTTTCTGACGGCCATCATCCAGCAACACATTAATGATTTATTCCCGGGGATGAAAGCGACGGGCTGTTATGCCTTTCGAGTGACACGCAATGCAGATTTGGTTCTGGCTGAAGATGTGGATGACTTGGCTGTGGCCTTAAAAGATGAATTATCTTCACGCCGATTTGGTCGAGCAGTCCGCTTAGAAATTGAAGATGATTGTCCGCAAAGCATTATTGATTATTTGTTAGATGAATTTGATTTGAGTGAGCAGGAGCTCTATCGCATTGACGGCCCGATCAATTTATCGCGTCTCAGTACTAGTTTTAATCGATCTGAACTGAAATATCCGGTCTATACGCCGATTATTCCTAAAGTTTTTCGTAAACAAACTGCGATTTTTGATGTATTAAAAACACAAGATGTCTTGTTACATCATCCGTTTGACTCCTTTCAACCGGTTATTAACCTATTACGTGAAGCTGCAAAAGACCCTCAGGTTTTAGCCATTAAGCAGACGCTTTATCGCAGTGGGCCAGATTCGGACATCGTACAAGTTTTGGCGGAGGCGGCTCGCAACGGTAAGGAAGTAACCGCAGTTATAGAACTTCGGGCGCGGTTTGATGAAGAATCCAATATTACCGTGGCCAACTTATTGCAAGAAGCGGGCGCTGTCGTGGTGTATGGCATTGTGGGCTATAAAACCCATGCCAAGATGATTTTGATTGTACGCCGTGAAAATAATCAGCTGTTACGCTACGCCCATTTGGGAACAGGTAACTACCACGCAGGCAATGCGCGGATGTATACCGATTATGGCCTGATGACGACGCATCCCGATATTTGCGAAGATGTGCATCGTATGTTTCAGGAATTGACCGGTATGGGCAAGATGGCGAAGCTGAAAGCCTTACTGCATGCACCATTTACTCTGCATACTGAATTACTGAAACTGATTGAACAGGAAATTGTTGCCGCACAAGCGGGAAAATACGCACGAATTATTGTGAAGGTTAATGCACTCACGGAACCGCAACTGATTGCTGCTTTGTATCGTGCATCGCAAGCAGGGGTGCGTGTAGATTTAATTATCCGTTCGATTTGTTGTTTGATTCCTCAGGTTAAAGGGATGTCTGAGAATATTCATGTGAGATCTATCGTCGGGCGCTTCTTAGAGCATACTCGAGTGTATTATTTTGAGCATGCAGGCGAAAAACGATTGTACTGTGCCAGTGCCGATTGGATGGGACGTAACTTATTTTCACGGGTCGAAACCTGTTTTCCCATTTTAGAAAGCCGTTTGAAAAAACGCATTATGAAAGATGGTTTACTTAACTATTTGGACGATAATCAAAATGCATGGGAAATGCAGTCGAGTGGGCAATGGGAGAAAGTCGTGGTTGAAGCAGGTACCGAACCGCATAATGCGCAAAAATATTTGATTGCACAGAAAATTTCGACCGTTTAAGACAAAAAAAATCCCGACTCAAGTCGGGATTTTTGATTGCGCTAAAACCTTTACGAGGCTTTTGACTGTTTGGATTTTAAAATTTCAGTTCTGAAGTTTTGAGCCAATTCAGCGGCATCACTGTCCATCCCATTGAGCATAAATGCATGACGAGTGAGCACATTGGTCGGATTTGGCAAACTGACCAATTGGAAATGATCTGAAATCTCTTTGAGCAAAGTTGTCGGCACATGAATGGCACTTTCTTTAGCAACCAATTGTTGGACTAAACGTTCAGCCGCTTGCACAGAAGACAATTGCATGGCTTCGACAGAGCTTGAAATCGCGCTACGGGTTTGTAAAACGAAACGTTTTTCTTCACGGTAGCGTTTATATAAAACATCTGAAAGCAATTGGAATACTGAGCTGATCATGGTGAGGCAACGCAGCGCATCTGGAGTGTCAGCGGTCATGCTGATGGTTGCACCATGTTCATCAAACTTATGTACCGTACTGATGTCAGAACTGTTCAATTTATAATGTTGAACACAGAGTTCTGTGGTTTTATTCAAGAAAATTTGGCAGAGATTAAAATACGGCACAGACACGGTTTTGTTGACGCTATCGAGAAGCTGTTTCGGATCATAAAATTGAATATTTAATGCCAAGCTGTTGCTGTCGAGAACCACTGGTTTCATATCTTTATGCTGTTTTGCTTTGGCTTGCGCATTTTGCTGCGCTTGAGCAATCGCCACAGCGGCATTATGTTTTTCTTGTTCTAAGGCCTGCGCTAGCGTTTGAATTTCGTGTTTTAGACGTGATTCATTGTTGATTCGCGCTAAATATTCAGTACGACTTGGACGTGCAATTGCGCGATACGCCAACCATAACAAGCCATGCAAGAATAATGAAAATAGAATCGCAGCCCATTGCGTACGTAAGATTTCACCAATACTTGGTTTAATTAAGGTGATTTCAACCGTTCCGACTTTCTTTTCGTTTTGCAGCGCATCTCGAACAAAGATTTCACCGTCACGGGTTTTGGTCAAACCGCCTGTGGCCAAAACTTGATTATTGGCATTTAAGATGCGGATGGAAGCCACGCTCGGGTTGGTTGCATAGCGGTCAGCAAGTAAAGCTAATGATACGGTATTGGCCGGCTCAAGCTCAGATAGGCTGTCTGTAACCAATTGACTGGTCATCAGTTGTCCCTGACTGGCACGGTTTTCATTCAGTTGGTGGGTTGTTGCCAATACCAATAAAAAGGTATGCAAAGCAAAACAAACTACTAATAGGCTAGCAAATAGCCCTTGTCTAGGCGCATTCAACGTAAACTTCCAAGGCAATTCTATTCAATTTAGATTATGATTCTTACATTAGTTGTAGCTCAGACCCGAGTCAATTCATGCGAGAAATCATTCTTATATCACTTTTAGGACCTGACCAACCTAATCAATTTACACGATTAATGCAGGTTTTGTCCGCACATTCCTTACAGATTTTAGATGTCGGACAAGCAGTCATCCACAATCAGCTGACTTTAGGTATTGTTGTTTCGTCGGAAGACCAGACTGCGACAGCATTAGCCATGAAGGAAATGTTGATTTTAGCACATGATATTGGCTTAACTGTGCGCTTTAAACCAATCTCTACAACAGAATATCAACAATGGGTAAATGAGGGAGGCCGCACACGCTATATCGTTACGGCACTTGCGCCAGAATTACAGGCGTCTCATTTACAGGCAGTTACAAATATTGTGTCGAGCCAAGGCTTCAATATTGAAACTGTGACTCGTTTATCTGGCCGTCCAGAGTTAGATGGATCAAGTGAAGGTCCGCGCCGTGCCTGCGTTCAATTTGGTCTAAAAGGCCAGATGTTGGATGCTACTGCAATGCGTGCAGCATGTTTACGTCTATCTACCGAACTTGGGGTAGATGTTGCCGTTCAAGAGGACAATGCTTACCGTCGTAATCGTCGTTTGGTCTGCTTTGATATGGACTCGACGCTGATTGAGCAAGAAGTGATTGACGAATTGGCGATTGAAGCAGGTGTCGGCGCTCAAGTGGCTGAAATCACTGAACGTGCTATGCAAGGTGAACTCGATTTCCAACAAAGTTTCCGTGCACGTGTGGCACTGCTCAAAGGTATGGATGCTTCGGTATTACCTAAAATTGCAGAACGTCTGACTGTCACAGAAGGTGCGGAACGTCTGATTTCAACGCTGAAATCATTGGGTTATCGCACGGCTATTTTGTCAGGTGGTTTTCAGTATTTTGCTGAATATCTACAAGCAAAACTGGGTATCGATGAAGTCCATGCCAATGTACTGGACGTCCAAGATGGCGCGGTAACCGGTGAAGTGAAAGGCCATATTGTGGATGGTGCGCGCAAAGCCTTCTTATTGACTCAAATCGCTGAAGAAATGGGGATTTCATTAGAACAAGCCATTGCTGTCGGTGATGGTGCGAATGACTTGCCAATGTTGTCTTTAGCCGGCTTAGGCGTTGCCTTCCGTGCGAAACCTTTGGTGCGTCAAAATGCCAATCAAGCCATTTCAAGCGTGGGTCTAGATGGTGTTCTTTACCTGCTTGGTGTGCATGATAAAGATTTAAATCGTGCTTAAAACCATTTAAGGCACAGTCAAAAACGTAGCCAAAAGGCTGCGTTTTTTTATGCCAAGAATTCCGCTCATCCGATGAAAGGTAGAAGAAAATTGTCGATAAAAACAACGATTAACAGCATTCGAAAAATTATTTTTTTTAGCCTAAAACCAGCTGTTTTTTTTGTAATGACACTCGAAACGAGATGTCATCATTGTTCTAGAAATTCTTTAAAAAGAAAAAATGTAATGACAAAATAATGTTGCGACAAGGTGTGTCGCATGAACAAAAAACGAGACTTTTTTTATGCAAAAAACTCAGCATAATGCTTGCAAGAGATTGAGATCGACCAAATCTATTTACTGAAGATACAGTAGTGAGACGGCTCAGCATCCTGTAAGACAAGAGATGTCAGTTGTCAAATGACGGAGGTTTTTATGTTAACAGCGAATTTAGCAACAATCGTTGGCCTGAGCTTGGTATCGGCGGCTGTGATTGCTGTTTTCTTCTCGCCTTATCGTCGCTGGTTAAGTTTTATGCTGGCGGGGATGCTGGTGTGGGGACTCATTGAAGTAATTCGATTTGGTACACAAACCATGTTTGAATTATCAGTGACTTATAGTTATTTAACGGCATTAATGACCGCAATGGTAGTATTCACTTTAGTATTGTTACGTGAAGACCGTCGTGCAGAGCGCGCGATGGCAAAGCGCCAATGTATAGAGCACACGCCTGTATATGATGAAGAACAGCAATGTTCGAGCCGATAAGTGCCAGAACAAAATTTCAATGAAAATGCGCCTGAGGGCGCATTTTTTTATGAACGTATTAGTCCGATTTGAGATACAAAGCCTTACTTCTCAAAAGCCAAGTTATGGTAGGATGAAACCAGTCAATTTTCCAACAATTACAATAGGCTTTAAGTCATGAAACTATCATCAATTCCTGTCGTAAAACTACCTTTAGTTGATGTCAGTACGGATCCACTTGATTTACTCGTGGCAGGTTTAGCGCTTCGTATGAAACAGCTTGCACGTACTAGCCCTAAATTCATTGAATTGGTTCATGAACGTCAATTCCGTATTCAAATCGGCACGGATTTAGGTGTTGCACGTCAAATTATTGTAAATAATGGACAGATTGATACTGTTTCAGGCGATGCTGAAAAAGCAGACTTTATTTTGCAATTTGCGGACAGCGAACAGGGCGTAAAAACCCTGATGAAAGGTGACCCAACTGCATTCATGACGGGTATGCAAAATGGCAGTATTAAAATGGAAGGTGATTTTGGTCTACTGGTTTGGTTTAACCAAGTGGCGAAGTTAATTCCACCTAAACTTCCAAAACCGGTTAAAGAAAAAATCAAAATCGCACGTGCGTTTATTAAAGAAAAAACAGGTAAGTAAGATTTACGCCTTGTTCTCCTCCTTTAGGGGGAGAATTTAAAAAAAGCCCTCTTGTGAGGGCTTTTTTTAATGCTTCAGTGGTTATTCAACTTCTAAATTAAAGGTCACTGGACCGTCATTGACCAAATGCACTTTCATGTCGGCAGCAAAGATACCTGTTTGTACATGGTCATATTGGCTCTTGGTGTAATCGACCAGCTGTTCATACAGTGCTTTGGCATCGCTTGGCGGCATGGCAGGGCCAAAATCAGGGCGCAGGCCTTTTTGCGTTTGTGCCATCAGAGTAAATTGAGACACTAAGAGGATACCGCCGCCAGCTTGACTGACATTCCAGCCCATCTTGCCTTGTTCATCATCAAAAAAACGGTATTTCAAGATCTTATCGATCAGTTTTTTGCCCTTTTCTAAATCGTCAGCTTTACCAAGTCCTAAAAACACTAAAATACCGTGATTGATTTCACCCGTGATCTCACCATCGACCACCACTTTGGCTTCCAAAACACGTTGTAACAAGGCCCGCATAAATTCTTCCGAGTAGAAAATTGAACATAGGGCAGGGATTGTAGCAAAGACAGCATTCTTTCGAAGCGATGTTTAGAAAATTTTGGGCTCAACCATTTGAAAATGAACTGTATATTTTTTATGAATCTAATAATACGATTAAATTTATGAAAATAATCTGTTTTATCTATTTATTAAATATCAGTATCTTTGCGGGGCAGGAAAGGTATTTAACAGAGAGATCAAGACGATGTTTAAGCGTTCTTTATTGGTTGCGATGTTAGCAACAGCAACAGCGGCGACTCAAGCAGCGCCATTAACTAAAGACAATGGTGCACCAGTAGGTGACAACCAAAATTCTATTACAGCAGGTCCTAACGGTTCTGTATTACTACAAGATGTTCAACTCATCCAAAAATTACAACGTTTTGGTCGTGAGCGTATTCCTGAGCGTGTGGTACATGCCCGTGGTACAGGTGCTTATGGTGAATTCGTTGCAACTAAAGATTTATCTGATCTCACCATTGCTTCATTGTTCAAAGCAGGTACTAAGACTCCAGTTTTCTTACGTTTCTCGACTGTAATTCACGGTAAAGGTTCTCCAGAAACTTTACGTGACCCGCACGGTTTTGCGATCAAGTTCTATACACAAGAAGGCAACTGGGACTTAGTGGGTAACCAAACTCCAGTATTCTTCATCCGTGATGCGATCAAATTCCCAGACTTCATCCATGCCATGAAGCCTAGCCCAATCAACAACGTTCAAGACGCAAACCGCGTATTTGATTTCTTGTCTAGCCAGCCATGGGCAACCAACATGTTGACTTATGTGTATGGTAACCAAGGCGTGCCTACCAGCTACCGCGAACAAGACGGCTTTGGTGTACATGCGTACAAGCTTTATAACGACAAAGGCGAATATAAATACGTGAAGTTCAACTTCCGCTCTAAACAAGGCGTGAAAGGTCTGAACGTTAAAGAAGCTGCTGAGCAACAAGGTAAAGATTTTAATCACTTGACTAACGATCTTTATAACAACATCAACGCTGGTAAATTCCCGAAATGGGATCTTTATATCCAAGTGTTAGATCCTAAAGATTTAAACAGCTTTGATTTTGACCCGCTTGATCCAACAAAAATCTGGCCGACGAACCTAATTCCAGAAACTAAAGTCGGTACGTTAACGCTGAACCGTATGCCGAAAAACTTCTTCAATGAAACTGAACAAGTGGCATTGGCTCCAGGTAACTTAGTTCCAGGTATCGAGCCTTCAGAAGACCGTCTATTACAAGGTCGTATCTTCTCTTACTCAGATACTCAAATGTACCGTTTAGGCGCGAACCACCAGCAAATTCCAGTCAACCGTCCATTAGTTGCTGTAAACAACAACAACCAAGATGGTTACATGAATGTTGGCGGCACTTCATCAAATGTGAACTACGAGCCAAGCCGTATTGAGCCAAAACCAGCGACTGCGAAAGCGCGTGCGGTTGAAACACCGCTTTCTGGCACAGTTCAGCAAAAAGGCGTGAAAGAGCAAAACTTCAAGCAAGCGGGTGAGCTTTACCGTTCATACTCTGCGAAAGAGAAAGAAAACTTGATCATGAACTTGGCGGCTGACCTTGGCAACGTAAAAGATTCGGAAACGAAACACATCATGCTGTCTTACTTCTACAAAGCAGACGCTGACTACGGTACGCGTATGACTAAAGCAGTAAACGGCAACATCGCAACTGTGAAAGCAAAAGCAGCACAACTGAAAGACTAATTTCGATCAGTCTAAAGGATTGGTAACTAGGGTCTAGAACGTTACCTCAAAAAAGTCCTATGAAGCTCCATACCTTTCCTGCACCCTAGGGGGAGTTTCATAGGCACTCCTTAAATATTCATTTTTATGAAATGAATTATTTCTAATTCAATTCTACATTCGATTTCTGTTGGAGTTCATCATGAAAGTTATGCAGCATTTGACTTTAGCCAGTCTTCTTGCGTTTGGTTCCGCATTCGCAAACGTGGCAATCGCGGAAGATATCTCCCCCGCTAAAGCGTCTGCAAGCGATCAGATGACCTCACAACAGGAATTGATCGCAATATTTTTTGCCGCAGCCAAAACTGGCAATGAAGAAGTGATTAATGAGTTTCTCAAGCATGGTTTTCCAGTCGATGTACGTAATGCCTCGGGTTTTACACCACTGATGATGGCGACCTATTATGGTCATCAAAATATTGTGACTCGTTTGCTAGAACAAGGTGCAGACCGCTGCGCACGTGACAATAAAGGCAACACTGCATTGATGGGTGCCATGTTTAAATTAGAATGGGCGATTGCAAAGCAATTACGCCAAGTGAATTGCGATGCAAATGCCAAAAAAATGGGGCAAAAGACTGCAGAACAGTTTGCGCGTGAATTTGGTCAAGAAGAAAAATATCGACAGTTACTCAAAAAATAGTGAGCTTGATCGCGCTCAGCTTCAGCAAAAAAATTGAAAAAAGTCGATGAATCGCGGTGATTTATAAGTTATTCCACTAAATCAATCGGCTTTTTATCAATAAAGTATGCTTTAATGCAAAGAGTTGATAAAAACTGAAAGTCTTTATGTCTCCAATCATCCAATCCTTATTAGACACAGATCTGTATAAATTCACCATGCTTCAGGTGGTGTTACACAAATTTCCGCAAACCCATAGTGTGTATCACTTTCGCTGCCGTAACTTGGATGATACAGCCTATCCACTGGTTGAAATTTTGGATGATTTAAACATGCAGCTCGACATGCTTTGTCAGTTGAAGTTTAAAGAAGATGAATTGCAGTATTTACGCAGTTTACGTTTTATTAAAAGCGATTTTGTTGATTATCTTGAATTATTTCAGCTTAAACGCCGTTTTATTAAAGCGGGTATTGATGATGAAGGTCGACTCGACATTTGGGTCGAAGGCCCAATGGTTCAAGCGATGATGTTTGAAATCTTTGTTTTAGCCATCGTCAATGAATTATATTTCCAACGTATTCGTACACCCGAAGTTTTAGCCGAAGGTGAGCGCCGTTTACAACATAAGGTTGCCTTGCTGAAGCAGTATGAAGCACGGCAAAATCCAAATGATCCACCATTCTTGGTCTCTGATTTTGGCACGCGTCGTCGTTATAGTTATGCATGGCAAAAGCATGTAATTGAAGAATTAAATCAGGCTTCACCGTATATTTTCCGCGGTACAAGTAATGTTCTGATTGCCAAAGACTTGAACATTACTCCAATTGGTACGATGGCGCATGAGTTCCTACAAGCATTCCAAGCGCTTGATGTTCGTCTACGTAACTTCCAGAAGTCTGCGCTAGAAACATGGGTGCAGGAATACCGCGGTGACTTAGGAATAGCCTTAACGGACGTTGTCGGTATGGATGCGTTCCTACGTGACTTCGATTTGTACTTTGCCAAACTATTCGACGGTTTACGTCATGACAGTGGCGACCCGTATGAATGGGGCGATAAAGCCTATGCACATTACAAAAAGCTTAAAATTGACAGTAAAACCAAAATGCTGACTTTCAGTGATGGCTTGAACATTGAAAAAGCTTGGGATTTACACAATTACTTTAAAGACCGTTTCCAAGTGAGTTTTGGTATTGGCACCAACTTGACCAATGATATGGGACAAACTGCACTGAATATCGTGCTGAAGTTGGTTGAATGTAATGGTCAATCTGTGGCAAAAATTTCAGATAGTCCGGGTAAAACCATGACGGATAATGATACTTTCTTAGCGTATCTACGTCAGGTGTTTGACATCTCTGAGGTTAGCGCTTAAACACAGCATTAGATAAAACTAAAAAAGCCGAATCAATGATTCGGCTTTTTTATATCTAAAATATTGCTAAAGGAATGCAAAAATTCAGAATAATAGTGAAAATGACTTATGCTAAGATCGAATTTAATCGCACAAAATACAACACGAACAACGATGACAGCATCTACACTGAATTTTGGTCTACTGATTGAAGCGGAAGAATTGGTTCCACATCTTGGTAATGAAAAACTACGGATCGTCGATTTGAGTCGTCGTTCGGTTTATGACCAATTGCATATTCCACATGCACTGCATGTGCAGCCGAAACTGTTAGTGCGCCAAGAAGAACAAGCGATGGGGCTTTTACCTGATCAAGCCGGTTTAGAACAGCTCATCAGCTATCTGAGTATCAGTCCAGAACATCATGTAGTAGTTTATGACGATGAAGGTGGGGCATGGGCTGGTCGACTGATTTGGAACTTACATTGCCTCGGTTTTGAAAATACCAGTCTCCTCAATGGTGGCATCCATGCTTGGCTTGGGGCAGGCTTACCGACCTCGTCTGAAATTGAGAAATTTGAACCCGTAAGCCCATTGGTTGAAGTAAGTGCAGAGGCGCGTGCTCAGTATCAAACAGATTATGATGAGCTATTGGCTCGTGTGCAGCAGGAGCAGATCCAAGTATGGGACTGCCGTACCGAAGATGAATATACAGGCTTACGTTTAGCAGCGCGACGCGGCGGTCACATTCCGGGGGCACGACATTTCGAATGGAGTACTGCCCTTAACCGAGAAAATCATTTAAAATTGCATCCTTTAGAACGCACACAACAACGCTTAGAACAATTGGGATTCAATTTAAACGAACCTGTGGTGGTATATTGTCAGTCCCATCATCGGTCGGGCCTAGCTTATATACTAGGACGTTTACTCGGTTGGAATATTCGAGCTTACGATGGTGCGTGGAGCGAGTGGGGCAACCGACTCGATAGTCCTGTGATCACCGGAGAGTTGCCGTCTTGAGCCTTACATCTCAGTTAAAAAAACAAATTTTTATTCAAGCTCAGCGTGTTGTTCCACAGCACAAATTATCACGTATCGTCGGTAAATTGGCTGCAAGCGAAAACCCTGTGGTGAAAAATGCTGTGATTACCGCATTTAAAGCACAGTATGGCATCGACATGTCGATTGCTGAGCAAAGTAATGCCCTGAAATTTAAATCATTCAATGAATTTTTCACTCGTTCTTTAAAAGAAGGCGTACGTGTAGTTGATGCAAATGCCAACAGTGTTGTTTCACCCGCAGATGGTGCGATTTCACAACTGGGTAAAATTGAAAATGGTGACG
Organism: Acinetobacter sp. P37; assembly: GCF_057480965.1. Classification (NCBI taxonomy): domain Bacteria; kingdom Pseudomonadati; phylum Pseudomonadota; class Gammaproteobacteria; order Moraxellales; family Moraxellaceae; genus Acinetobacter; species Acinetobacter sp. P37. The sequence goes on from NZ_JBLIYY010000008.1 coordinate 62,958, forward strand.
TATTTCAGGCCAAAGGGCAGAAGTTCACCGTTGAAAACCTGATTGCCGATCCACAATTGGCAGAGCCGTTTAAAAATGGTCAGTTTGCTACGGTTTATTTGTCACCAAAAGACTACCACCGTGTACATATGCCATTTGCAGGAACATTGACAGAAACCCTGTATGTACCGGGTGAATTGTTCTCAGTAAACCAGACCACTGCTGAAAATATTCCGGGTTTATTTGCCCGTAATGAACGTATGGTCTGCTTATTTGATACAGAAGTCGGACGTATGGCGGTTGTATTAGTGGGCGCAATGATCGTGGCAGGTATTGAAACCGTGGCTACAGGTAAAGTTAAACCGACAGGGCGTTTGGAACTCAATCAACACGATTTATTCTTAGAAAAAGGTGCAGAATTGGGCCGTTTCTATTTAGGTTCAACAGCGGTAGTGTTGTTTGAAGAAAACAAAATGCAATGGGATGCGACCTTTAAAGCCAACTCGACTGTGGTGATGGGCGAAGCTTTAGGGCATACCATTTAATGAATTCCCTGTCCCTTTAGGAGAGGGTTAGGGAGAGGTTTTTGAGCTAAGCTGATGTATTCAAAAAAGAATCCCTTCTAACCTCCCTTTATTAAAGGAATGAATAAAAAAAAGCGCCATCAGGCGCTTTTTTTAATTGCAAAATTTAGCGTTTTACGACAATCGAGTCGATACTGCTATGACGTAAAGTTTGCTGTGCAATCACAGCAGCTTCTTGTGAATCATAGGGGCCAGACACGACGCGATACCAAACTTTGCCATTTTCATTACTTTGGATCACATCGGCAGATAAGCCATTTAAAATAATTTCCGCACGACGGGCATCGGCTTGGTCAGGGTCATCATAGCTACGCACTTGCAAAATATAGCTTGCAGGGGCAGGTGTTGTTTCTGTGGCTTCAATACCCGGCTCAGTCGGTGCAGTGGTAGCCGTTTCAGGTGCTTCAACGATCACCACGGTTTCTTTGGTATCTGTTTCAGGCACAGCTTGATCTGGAATCGGGGTGACTTGTTGCTGAGGCAACAGATCATAAAAACGGTAATCTTTATTGGTTTCTTCTTGGTAGTGCTCAGAGGTAATTTGACCTTTCGGTTTTACCGGCTCCCATGGTTTCCATAACATCAAGGCCACCAAGAAACTCAACACGATTAAAATGATCACAAGTGTACCTAACCATGCAGGAATCAATGGTTTTTTAGGCTGATTTGGCCGCTCTGATACACCGCGTTGCGTTTTTCCAAACACGAGGAAACCTCTTTAATTGTAATTGTTACGAACCTAGTGGGAACTGACCCAAAACCAAGTTCTGATTATTATATATTACATGACTGTCATGCTGTTTATGTTTAATTTTCACAATTTCAACATCTTCAAGTTTTCATTTAAAGATGACTGAATATCCATGAAAATACAGGCTCATAAAGAGCCTGTATATGCGTCAATGTATATGGTTCATACATGGACGGATTCTAACGTATAGTAAGAATGGCTTACATTGATTCAGGCGCACTCACACCCAATAATTCAAGACCATTGCGTAAAACTTGCTGTACGTTTACAGACAGTAATAAGCGCGCTTGAGTCAGTTCTGCATCATCACCCAAGACTTTATTTTCGTTGTACCAACCATGGAATAACGCCGCTAATTCTTTCAAGTAGTTACCCACTTGGTGTGGTTCATAGCTGTTTGCTGCACGAATCACAATTTCAGGGTAAGCTGCAAGTTTAGCAAGAACTTCAGTTTCAGCTTCTAACTCAAGTTTAGCTGCAAATTGACGTGCAGCTTCAGCAGAGAATTGAACGTCTGTCGCAGCGGCTTTTTCGAGCATACGGCAGATACGTGCGTGTGCGTATTGGATGTAGTACACCGCATTGTCTTTGCTTTGAGACACAGCAAGGTCTAAGTCGAAGTCAATGTGTTGTTCTGATTTACGCATGACGTAGTAGAAACGAGCAGCATCGTTGCCTACTTCTTTACGTAAGTCGCGTAAAGTCACGAATTGACCTGAACGTGATGACATTTGAACCATCTCGCCGCCACGCCATAGGCTCACAAATTGAACCAAAAGCACCGTCAATTTTTTAGAATCATAGCCAAGCGCATCAATCGCTGCTTTCACACGTGCGATATAACCGTGGTGGTCTGAACCCCAGATATCCACGATATCGGTATAGCCGCGTTGTAGTTTATTTAAGTGATAAGCAATGTCGGATGCGAAGTATGTAGTTTGACCATTACGACGTTTCACAACACGGTCTTTTTCATCACCAAATTCAGTTGATTTGAACCAGATGTTGCCATCTTTTTCGTATAAAAAACCACGTTGATCGAGCATTTCTAATGCTTCATCAATTTTTTCAGTCAAGGTTGCTTCGCTGAACCATTGATTGAAAGTCACGCCAAATTCACCGAGGTCATCTTTAATGTCATCGAGAATGGCTTTCAGCGCAGCTTGATGGAACACACGGTAACCCGCAGCCAAATGGTTTTGTGAATTATGAATCAAACCATCAATGTGTTTTTCTTTATCGCCTGAAACAACGACTTTATTGCCTTCGCTATCGAGTTCAGCAGCATATTGCACATCTTCAGGAACATCTTTGTAGATGTCGGCAACAGGGCGTACATAAGCATCACCATCTTTGTTGATAATGCTTTGTGCGATTTCTTTAACGTAGTCGCCTTGATATGCATTTTTAGGGAAGACCAGTTGTTGACCGGTCAATTCTAAATAACGCAAGTAAGTCGATGTCGCCAAGATATCCATTTGACGGCCAGCATCGTTGACATAGTATTCACGGTCAACTTTAGCACCTGTTGCCTCAAGGAGATTGGCAACGGTCATACCGTAAGCTGCGCCACGACCATGACCCACGTGTAGGCTAGACGTTGGGTTGGCTGAAACGAATTCCACTTGAACACGTTTTTCAGCATTGGCCTGTGTGCGACCGAACTGATCTTTCTGAGCTTGAATTTGGTCTAAGACAGCAAAACGTTGGTCAGCATTTAAAAAGAAGTTAATAAAGCCAGGACCTGCAATTTCTGCTTTGCTGATATCTGCGACTTCTGGAAGATTTGCCAGAATTTTTTCGGCTAAATCACGCGGCTTCATACCTGCAGCTTTAGAGGCAATCATGGCAATGTTTGACGCAAAGTCACCGTGGCTTCGGTCTTTGGTTCGGGTCAAATTGCTAGTATTGTTCCAGTCAGTTGGGAGTACACCTTCAGCTTGAAGGGATTGCACTGCATGATCGAGCGCTGCTTGTATTGCCGTATTCATAATCAGTCGAAAAATAAATGTCGCAGAAAAACGGTAAATATAGCAAATTTCAGACTCTTTAGGTGAACCCATTTGTTGCGAATAAAAAATATTCGATAAAAGTGAAGCATTGCTTATATCGAAGTAAAACGATATAAGTAGTCTAGCGATTCAGGATCACTGCTTGAGTATATGGACATGTCACAACCCACCCCTAAAATTTTTGGCAATGTGCCGAAGTTAGCTGCACGCTGGGCGCTGATTATCGTGCCGTTTATTTTATCCTGTCTCATGAGCGGTATTATTTCGTTTATTAATATGCTCAGAAATTTAGGCTGGTTTGAGGGATTTCTGACACTATGGCTGCATAATTGGATGATTTCATGGGCAATTGCTTTTCCCATTGTACTGATTTTATTGCCATTTGTTCGAAAGTTTACAGGCCTGCTGGTTGATATGTCAGGGCCACAGCCACCTGCAAAATAAGACTGCATGTAAGTCACAGTTGAGTAAAACGGTGACTTACTGCATTTCGCTTTAAATATTTATAGGATATCGCGACAACTTACTGCTTTAGAGAGTAATTCGGCTTTGTTGTTTTGGAAGGTATAGAGTTTTGAGGAATTAAACACTTTAATGACTTTGGCCTGAGCGACAGCGGTTTTAAAGCTTTGGAACTTTTGCTGATGGGCTGTCTCAAACGGATTTCCAAAGTTTTTATTGTCGAGCAGAATTTGAATTTGCCCCACATTTGTATCATGTGCTTTTAGGATCTCTTGGCCATCCGCGTTGCTTATACTGAAAGTTGGGCGCTGAGTGCTGATTTTGCAATTTAATTTGAGGCTCAAGGTGAAATTGTCTGCCGATTTATTTTTGAGGGTAGATGTGCCTTGTTGATCATTTTCAATATAGACCCACTGATTTTTCGGCATATTGGTCAGCAGAGTTTCTAACTGTTGTTGGGTACTTTTGCTGATATCGACAGTGCCTTTTTTATCGATTTCAGGGGCTTTTTCTTTACCGAGCATGCCCATCACTTTGTCGCTGACTGTGCTACTGGTTTTGGAAATGGTCTGGCAAGCGCTTAAGCTACTGATGATTAGAATGAATGGTAGTGTATAGATGGCAGGTAAATGCATAGATTTTATTGTTCTATTAAATTTTCGGATCGGCAAAGTTTAACGGTTCTACGCATAAAGCTCAAACCTGCGGCCAATCTCCTTTGAGGAGGACTGCTGCAGGCGGCTAAAGCAGCCATTCTACACAGGCACGAATAATCCCCAGTGCGAGGCCAATAAAACCACCGACCACGACACCATTGACTCGAATCATATGCAAGTCGCCACCGACTTCGTTTTCGATCTTATCGATCATTTCACGTGAATCCCATTCATGTATACGTTCACTGATAAACCGAATGACTTTTTCGCTATATTGATCGGAGAGATTGATGGCAATATCACTCATTTTTTCATTCAGCAATTGGCGTACAGCAACGTTAGAGACAATATTTTCGCCCACTTGTTGAATGGCGACGCGTAGGTTTTGTGCAATCCCAGAGTCGGGTTTTTCTAAATCAGAACGAATCGCGTCGCATAAAATCACAACAGCGCCGCTTAAAAAGTTAAGCATTTGTGGGCTGTCTAATAAAGCGTCCTTGGTGCTATTCAAACGTTGGCTGGCTACACTTTGATTGTCTGCCAACTCATGCATGAGTTGCTGTGCCATTTCTTCAATTTTTCGACGCCAAGGATGTTCATGGTCAGCAAGCATGGACTCGACACGACTGACCAGTGAATCAATGGTGCGCTGCTGTACATCAATACCAATCCAGCTGGCGCCTTTAGCTAACTTCCATACCCCAAGTTCTTTAAACAACTGGCGTGAAAGGTCGCGGGTTTGTTCTGGATGCTGTGTGACCCAATCATGGGCTAAATCCAGTCCACGTTGCAGGACATCTTGATGGAAGTCATTTTCTAAAACTGCCCGTAGCATTTCACTGGCAAGATGGTTGACTTGCGTATTGCGTACCCATTGCACGCTGTTATTTTGGATAAATTGTCCAATTTGTTCCTGACCGACAAATTCGAAAATTTTCGGTACCGTTTGCTGAATGACTTGGGTCACTTGAGCATTATTGTGCGGATTGGCCAACCATTTCCCGACGGCAAGAGAGAGATCCGTCTCCGCTAAGCTTTTTTCAACCACTTGTGGTGAAAGAAAATTCTCCTGAACAAAGCGGCCCATTGACTCGGCAATGCGTGCTTTATTACGAGGAATAATTTCTGTGTGGTCACGTAAAAATTTAGGAATCGGAATCCGACCAAAGGGATTGCGAAATAAAACGGTTATCGCATACCAGTCTGCCAAACCACCAACCACTCCAGCTTCTGCTGAAAGCATTAAAATATGAATGAGCCAGACGTATTCAGGCAGCAATTTAGCTGCGATCATCAATGCAATCCACGCCAGCACCGCCACCACCAAAGCAATGGTGGCGAAGCGTTTACTGCGTTGCAGACTAGGTGAAACAGCGGGCTGTTCAGTTGGGCTCATCAATGATCGGGTCTCTATGGGTTGACTTATTTAGAGGTGGGCTCAGCGGCTACAGGCAAAGGATTTCCTTGGCTGTCTAAACCATATTTAGCTCCGAGTGACTGCAAAATCAAGCGAGCATCAAAGGCATCCTGAGGGGCTTTGGCACGATCTTTATAGCAAGTAATACTGTAGGAAACTTGAGTCGGATCGAGTGTGACCACCTGTGGAACGTCATAAAACGGGCCTGGCCAAAATCCGGGATGGCGACGATAATAGCCATATGGATAAGGCATAGGGTCTGGGTAAATCACCGCTTGGCGCGGCGGTTTTTGACTCCGATTACTCGGGTCATCCATGACTTTAAAATATTGAAAGCCATTGTGTAGGGTGGTTTGAGCGGCTTTAACCAAGGTGATTTCTTCGGCAGTACCATAGCTCATATTGGGTCTAGCTTGGAAGCTAATCCGATAGCTTTGAGCATTTAATGGTGTCGCAGAATATTGACCGAGTTGTTCAAAGGTCAAAGGTTTTGATGGGGTTGTGGCACAGCCAGTTAAACCGAGTGCTGCGGTTATGGCTGCTGCGATAATGAGTTTGTTCATGCGCATACTCCTGTTTAATCGGTTCATGGCAAGGGGAGATACTGGCCAAAAGCCGTCAATTAAAAGCTAGAATTGGGCTGGGTTAAAAATTCCAATTCCTCTGCTGTAGATGTTCTGCCCAATACCGCATTGCGATGCGGGTAACGTCCAAATCGATCGATAATCACTTTATGCTTTTTTTCAAATTCTAAGTTGATCGGATTGCCCAGTTGCTCAAATAATTTTAACGCGCTTTGATGGATTTTTGTCGATTCGCTATGCATAAAGGGCATATATAAAAATGAGCGCTGTTCAGGGCTTAATTGTAGATCTAAACCCTGCGCGATGGCTTCTTGTGCAAGCGCCAAAGCCAGTGCATCTTGGGCAAAAGCCAAGCCAGAGTCACGGAATAAATTTCGCGAAAACTGATCTAAAACAATAATTTCAGCCAAGCGACCTTCGGCTGTGGTGCGCCATTGCCACAGTTCTGCTTGACTGGCCGCTTGATGGATGTCTTTAAACTTTTTTTCGATTAAAACATCAAAATTATTGCTTTTAGCGAACCAATTAGGCTGATTTTCTGGGTTAAACCAAAATTCGAGAATATCTTGATAATTCATATGTTTTAAGCATTATTAGCATATATTTGTTTATAAAATCACAAATTTCAAATGTCATATAGAGTAAGTTTGTGATAAAAAATTGCCAAAATAAAATCACGGTTTGTCTCAAAACTATACAGTGGGTCATATGCCCACTTCAAATCGCGTTATACTGATATAAACTGATGATTTTATTTTAGTAGTTTCTTCCATTTAAGCGAGATAGCAATGAGTCAACCCGAATCGACCTCTCAAGACATTTTACCGACTTGGGTAGATTCTTCGCTGATTAAAGGAATGTTGCGCGGTATTGAGCGTGAAAGCTTACGTATGCAAAGCAACGGTTTCTTGTCTCAGGCCGACCATCCCCAAGCCTTGGGTGCGGCTTTGACTCATCCGCATATTACGACAGACTATTCTGAAGCTTTGATGGAATTTATCACGCCACCAAAAGAAACTATTACAGAGGCGTTGAACTATCTGCAAGATATTCATGCTGTTGCGCATACGCATTTAGAACATGGTGAAAAACTTTGGCCGTTGTCGATGCCATGCATGTTGGATAAAGATGAAGACAGTATTCGTTTAGCGCAATATGGCAGCTCGAATATAGGACGTTTTAAAACCTTGTACCGTCGTGGTTTAGGGGTGCGTTATGGTCGCCGGATGCAGACCATTTCAGGGGTGCATTATAATTTATCCTTCCCAGATCATTTCTTTGAAGCACTGCAACAACATGAAACTGACGACGCCCTCAAGGCATTGAGCTTACAGGATTATCGCAGTCATCGTTATTTCGGCCTGATCCGTAATTTTATTCGTTTAACGCCATTGGTGATGTTTTTGGTTGGAGCGAGCCCGTCGGTGTGTAAATGTTTTATGACTGGACGAGAACATCAGCTGTTACCGCTCTTAAAAGGCACGCTATTTTTACCTTATGCGACGGCACTGCGTATGGGAAATTTTGGCTATCAAAATTCAGCACAAAAACAGTTAGGGATTCACTACAACGACATGCAGGCGTATTTGGAAGGTTTGCAAAAAGCGGTGCATACCCCGTATGCCGCATTTAGTCATTTAGGTTTAAATGATGAACACGGTGATCCGATTCAAATTAATGACCATGTGTTGCAAATTGAAAATGAGTACTACAGTTTGGTTCGTCCGAAACAAGTGCCGCAGGATGGTGAAACACCGTCTGAAGCCCTGCAAAATCGTGGCGTAGGTTATGTTGAATTACGCGCGGTAGATGTCAATCCTTATAGCCCGATTGGGATCAATGAAGACACGGCAGGCTTGCTCGAAGTGGTGGCTTTGTACTGTTTATTGCAAGACAGTCCAGCGTTGTTAGATGCCGAACAAAATGAAATTGAGAAAAATCAGGCGGAAGTAGTGAACCGTGGTCGTGCGCCAAATGCGGTGATTTTACAGCAAGGTCAGGCAATTCCAATTGAAACATGGTGTCGTACACATGTTGCAGCGATGCAACCGTTGGCTGAATTGCTGGATGATTCTTACAATACAGATATTTACACTCAGGCAATGGCTGTGATGCAATCACGCATCGATGAAGTCGATGAAACATTGTCGGCACGTATGATTAGCGATACTTTAGAACAAGGTGGAACTTGGGGCTTTGGTAGCTTTATGGCCTTACAACATGCTGAAGTGTATGAGCAGCATGTCTTGAACCCTGAAACTGCAGCATACTTTGCACAAGCTGCTGAGCAGTCTCTAGAAAAACAGGCTCAACTTGAGCAAGACTGCACCTTGAGTTTTGAAGAATATTTGAAAAACTTTAGATAAAAAATTTAAGAGGATTTACCATGAAATGGAGTTTCCGCTTCGTGAGTGGTTTGTTGTTTTTAGCCAGCGTGATCGGTATGTCTTTTGCGCTGTTTTTAGAACATGTACAAGGCTTAGAACCTTGTCCGTTGTGCGTATTCCAACGTATTGGTTTGATTGGACTTGGCATCATTTCATTGATTGCATTGATTCACAATCCAGCATCGAATTGGGGTAAACGCATTTACGCATTGTTGGGGACACTATCAATTCTTTGGTCTGCTGGGGTGGCTGCGCGTCATATTTGGCTGCAAAACTTACCGCCAGACAAAGTACCGAGTTGTGGTCCGGGACTGGATTATTGGGTAGAAACGCTGCCTTTAAAATCGGTCTTTGAGCAAGTACTGACGGGTTCTGGTGAATGTGCCAAAGTGGATTGGACGTTCTTGGGGCAATCGTTACCGGTTTGGTCATTGGTGTTTTTTGCGGTATTAACCTTGCTCAGTCTTTGGCAGTTATTGCGTAAATATCCAAGCAAACCAGTGCCACGTTTACGTGATAAATTTTAATTTAGTGATACATAAAAAAGCCCTCAGTTGAGGGCTTTTTTATGAGTCTCAATGGGGGGTACGTTAGGTTAGGGCAATGCCTTCCACACTTTCCAAGTCCATCATAAATTCATAGATATGATCACAAGCTTTATCGTCATTATTTGGATAGAACCAATGCACGATTTGCTCAGCCACTTGCGGATGATGCTGAATTTCGAAATGGTTCAAGCCATAAAAAATTGCTTTATGTGAATCTGGCACTTTCAGTTGATACCGTGCATTTGGGTGTTCTCCTAACGCACTTTTCACACTGACCAAGTAATCTCCAATCACATGTCGCGTTTTATTGCGACGATGTTCATATTCGATGGTCCCTGCCACGAAGTAGGTATTGATATGCGATGGAATCGGGGCTGGTTTACGGTTGTCGTCCATGAGTCCAATACGGACATCATTATGTTCCCAATCATCATCACGTACGCTGCCATAGCGCAAATCTAAAATGCCGTTACTGCGAATATTCACCACGTGGCCCACGATTTTGACCAAAGGGAAACGCCCCAATTGATCTTGCAGATGAAATCCGATACGTTCAAGCACAGCACCATGATGCGGTGAGCCTAAGCAGACTAGATTTTCGACTTGATGAATCCATTGATACATATTTTGTTTGCCATAAAAAATGGCACTACGGGACACTAAGCCCCCCATACTATGACCAATTAAGTCGATACTAGTAATACCCGGGTTGCGACGGACCAAATCTTCTAATGTATTGGCAAGGCTGCGACCATTGGTCGAGATACGACGACCCGTGTTGTAATTTAAATACAGCATGGTGTTGTGGTCACGTTGTGACAGCAATTTTTCACCAATGCCGCCATATTTGGCTGTCGACCATGACAGATGATTCATGCACAGCCCATGAATTAACAGGGTAATACGACCGTTTAATTCGCCTTTTTGTACCGCACCATAATGGTCGTAAATCACCATCGGTAAGGCCATCGGGTTGTGATATTTCAGTAAATAGTCGCCCAAGACCCCATTCAGTGCGCCCACTAAAAAATGTAAAGACGGGGTGAGGGGTTTGTCGTGTAAGCGTGGGAATTTTTCAATAATGCTACGCAGCGTTGGTGCAAGTAAATAATTGCCATAATTGAAAAAAGTGATGTAAGAAAATTCGTAAATCCGTGCAATGGTCGGCTGCTTATGAAAGGCTTTCGAGCCTTGTTCGCTCATTCCAAAAATACTGATTAAAATTTCACGTTGAATGTTTTTGATCAAGTCATGCACGACATCACTAAAACGCATTGTCACGAGTTGTGCCAAACCTTCCAGCACATCTGCTTGACTGGGTGGCGTGCGGTCCCATTTACAATAGGTTTCATGCAATGGTGTTAAGCTAGGCATAATGTTCCTATCCTTACATTCAATGCTATCCCTCGATTGTATTTATTACTGGAATAGCCTGAAGTTTCATTGTTTATTTTATAAAATTCTCACGAACAGCTTTTACAATACCGATAACAGACCTGTCGGTGAATGCCTTTTGTCTGACAATTTTACTAAAAATTCAAATTTAGAAAATGTGACGCAGTTAGCATTTATATGCCACTTTTAAAGCAATTTAAAGATCAATTTGGAATCAAAATGATGAATATTGTGTATTTGCATGGTTTTCAAAGTAACTCAAATTCAGTGAAAGGGCAGATATTGCGGCACTATTGCGCAGACTTAAATGGTGTGCACGTGCATTTGCCAGATTTGAATATGCCACCGCTACAGGTAATGCAGCAGATGTCAGAGCTGATTGAAGGTTTGGATAATGTGGTTTTGGTCGGTAGCAGTTTAGGTGGCTTTTATGCGACGCAGTTGATGACACGCCATCACATTCCTGCGGTGCTCATCAATCCTGCGGTCTATCCATGGCAATTATTTCGTGATTTATTTGGTGAGACGGCATTGCCTTATCAGGTGACTGAAACGTGGTGCTTGGATGATGCACAGCTCAATCAAATGCAGGCTTTGGCTGTATCTAAGGTTGAAAATGCAGATCAACTGTTGGTCTTGCTCCAACAAGGTGATGAAACCTTGGATTATCGTGATGCCACTAGGTTTTATAGTGCGGTTCAAGCCGGCACGGCTATGCTGATCACTGAGGTGGGTGGAACGCATGGCATGGATAACTTTGCAGAAAAAATACCCATGCTCTTGCAGTTTTTGGCAGATGCTGTAAAAAATAAGCGGGCATAAGAAAAGCGAAATCAGTTTAATCATACAAAAAAGCAGCTTTACGACATGAATTGACGCATAAATTGACTAAGAAAATGGCGGCTGATCGCAAGAGATATGCAATTTATTAAAAAAGCATATACTGTAGCGCTCGAAGAAATGTTTTAACCAAAAAGCAGGGAATTTTGCAACGTGACGCAATATACGGCTCAATCACTTGAAGTTTTATCTGGCCTGGATCCGGTACGTCGCCGTCCGGGTATGTATACAGACACTACACGACCAAACCATTTGGCGCAGGAAGTGATAGATAACGCCGTCGATGAAGCGCTTGCAGGTCATGCCAACAAAATTACTGTGACGGTTTATAAAGATGGTTCTTTATCGGTAGAAGACAATGGACGCGGTATGCCTGTTGATATTCATCCTGAGTATGGCCAAAGCGGGATTGAAATTATTCTGACCAAGTTACATGCCGGTGGTAAGTTCAGTACCGATAACTACCAATTCTCAGGTGGTTTACACGGTGTGGGTATTTCGGTGGTGAACGCACTGTCAGATCGTGTTGAAGTGGAAGTTCAGCGTCAAGGTAATCTATATAAAATGGCCTTTGAACATGGCGTTCCTGTGGCACCGCTTGAGGTGTTGGAAGGTAAATGCGCTAAACGTGCAACGGGTACTACCGTGCATTTTTGGCCTGAAGCTAAATATTTTGATTCGCCTAAATTTGCGCTGAAAGCCTTAAAACACAACTTAAAAGCCAAGGCTGTTTTGGCGGCAGGCTTGCAGATTATTTATATCGATCAAATCAACAACGAAAAGATCGAATGGCAATTTGAAAATGGTCTGGTCGACTATTTGATGGATGAGCTGCAAGACCGTGACATCGTTCCTGTTCCTGCATTTGTGGCGACTGGTGAAGCTGAACGTGCTAGTGCTGAATTTGCCATTTGCTGGAACGTTGAAGGCGGCGAACAGATTCAAGAAAGTTATGTCAATTTGATTCCAACTGCGCAAGGCGGTACCCATGTCAATGGTTTACGTTCGGGTGTGACAGATGCGATTCGTGAATTCTGTGAATTACGGAATTTATTGCCACGGAATATGAAGCTGTCTGCCGAAGATGTGTGGGATGGCGTCAACTTTATTCTGTCTTTGAAATTCCAAGAGCCACAATTTTCGGGTCAGACTAAAGAACGACTTTCAAGCCGTGAAGCCTCTGGTGTGGTGTTAAATATTGCCAAAGATGCTTTTGCACTGTGGCTAAATCAAAACTCCGATATAGCCATGCAACTGGCTGAAATGGTGATTGCTAAGGCTGGTCGCCGTTTAAAAGCTGCGAAAAAAGTTGAACGTAAAAAGATCGTTTCAGGTCCAGCCTTACCGGGTAAATTGGCCGACTGCGTGGGCCATACCCTCGAAGAATCAGAACTGTTTATTGTGGAAGGGGATTCTGCAGGTGGTTCTGCCAAGCAAGCACGTGATAAGAACTTCCAAGCGATCATGCCGATCCGCGGTAAGATCTTAAATACTTGGGAAGTGTCTTCTGATGAAGTCTTAGCATCGCAAGAAGTACATGATATTGCGATTGCGATTGGTGTTGATCCGGGCAGTGACGACTTGTCAGAACTCCGTTATGGCAAGATTTGTATCTTGGCCGATGCCGACTCGGATGGTTTGCACATTGCAACTTTACTCTGCGCACTGTTCGTCAAACATTTCCATACTTTGGTTGAGGAAGGACATCTGTTTGTGGCGATGCCACCGCTGTTCCGTATAGATGACAATAAAGATGTGCACTATGCCTTGGATGAAGATGAACTAGAAAGCATCTTAAAGAAATGTAAAACCAAAAATCCTCAAATCACACGATTTAAAGGATTGGGCGAGATGAACGCGAGTCAGCTGCGTGAAACGACTATGGATCCCGATACACGTCGTTTAGTGCAACTGGACTTGGATGACGTACAGTTTACTTCAGGTTTACTCGACAAATTATTGGCGAAGAAGCGCTCTTCAGACCGTAAATATTGGTTGGAACAGAAGGGTAATTTGGCCGATTTAGCGGTTTAAAATTGCAACAAGGAAAAAACCACGCAAGTGGTTTTTTTTTGCTTCAAATTTAGGAAAAGCTGCATGATTTGTGTGCCAAAACACCGTGTTTTTTGAAAAACGTCGCAAAATTGTTCAATTATAGGTCAAATGTTGGATACAAGTTTGTATGCATCTTTGCGGTGATTTTACGATTTTTGAATCGACCCATAAAAAATTAAAAGCAAATTTTATGATTGTAACTATGTGAAAAATAACATTTAAAAATAAATAAAAGCACTCAATCAAAATAAAAAATAAGGCTTGGCACAGTTATTGAATTGCTCTGTTGTGATGAAAGACAACAAATGCATTTTAAAAATGTGAATTACAAGCTTAGGTTGGGAGTGTGAATAATGTTTCAACGCAATGTATTTGCTAAAAGTATTTTAGCGGCAACGATGACTGGGGCGATTGCTTTAACGGGCTGTTCAAAACCTGCAGAAGAAAAAACAGAAAGCGCTACATCAGAACCAAAAGCCGCTGCAGCAAGTGGTGACACCATTAAAGTTGGGATCTTACATTCGCTGTCAGGCACGATGGCGATCTCAGAAACTTCTCTAAAAGATACGGCCTTGATGGCGATTAATGAAATTAATGCCAATGGCGGGGTATTGGGCAAAAAACTAGAACCTGTGGTGGTGGATCCGGCATCGGACTGGCCACTATTTGCGGAAAAAACCCGTCAGTTGATTACCCAAGACAAAGTAGCCGTGATTTTTGGTTGCTGGACGTCGGTATCTCGTAAGTCGGTTTTACCCGTGGTTGAAGAATTAAATGGCTTATTGTTCTACCCTGTTCAGTATGAAGGTCAGGAACAGTCTAAAAATATTTTCTACACAGGTGCAGCACCGAATCAGCAAGCGATTCCTGCTGTTGAATATCTGATGAGTGAAGAGGGTGGTAAGGCAGAACGCTTTGTACTGTTGGGCACAGACTATGTTTACCCACGTACCACCAACAAAATCTTACGTGCATTTTTGAAGTCGAAAGGCATTGCCGATGCAGACATCATGGAAGAATATACCCCATTTGGTCATAGCAACTATCAAACCATTGTGGGCAATGTGAAGAAGTTTGCGGCAGGGAAAAAGACTGCTGTGATCTCGACCATTAACGGCGATTCAAATGTGCCGTTCTATCGTGAATTGGGCAACCAAGGCATCAAAGCTGCGGATATTCCAGTGATGGCGTTCTCTGTGGGTGAAGAGGAATTACGTGGTATCGACACCAAGCCGCTGGTCGGACACTTGGCATCGTGGAACTACTTCATGTCGGTGAAAAATCCAGTGAATACTGAATTCACCAATAAAATGAAGCAGTATGCCGTGGAATACAAACTACCAAATGCCGATAAATTTGTGACCAATGACCCGATGGAGGCTACCTATGTCGGCATCAATATGTGGAAACAAGCGGTAGAAAAAGCTGGAAGCACAGATGTCAATAAAGTGCGTGAAGCTATGGCCGGCCAAGAATTTAAAGCGCCATCGGGCTATACCTTGCAAATGGATGCGTCGAACCATCATTTGCATAAACCAGTCATGATTGGTCAGATCCGTGCCGATGGTCAGTTTGATGTGGTACACAAAACGGCAAAAACCATTGCTGCAGAGCCATGGAGCCCGTACATCCCGAAATAATTCAATCCAAATGCCTACTGCCATTGTGTAGTGGGCATGTTTTGATGTGATCCCTAGATGGGGTTGTTCTATTACTCAATAGGGATGCTTATAAGATGAAAAAATTACGCAATTTCCCGATCCTTTTTCTATTCCTGAGCCAATTATTCTGTCTGCAAATCGTGCATGCAGAAACTGCAGCGAATGTCGTGCCTACGGTGCAATCTGTGCAGCAAGGTGACGCCATTCAGCAATTTGTTCGCGGTAGTTTTACCGAGCGCCGCAGTTTACTGAATCAATGGCCGGGCGATATTGAATCCTTAGATCAGTTGGCCGCATTGGTCGAAAAAGACCAGTTATATAGTGGTCAAAGCGGTCAAACCTATATTTTAGAAACTGACGAAAAATTATTGAGCTATCCTGATTTGCAAACCGTGATGGATTGGCCTGCCGATTTATCTCAAGTCACCTTGGTGAATACCCTTCGTAAAGCCTTAACGTTTGCGCAAGCGAAAGAAAAGCTGCAATCGGATGATTTAAACCAACGTTTGGATGCAATTGATATTTTAGAAAATAACTTGGCTGAGTTGGATGTTAAAAATATTAATCAATTGTATTTAAATGAAAAAAATAACAAAGTTAAAGCCCGTTTAGCGCAGCTCAAAGCACGCTTGGATTATCAAAACCCTGATGTTTTACAAAAAATACAGGCGGCCAAAGTGCTGCAAGATTCTAACCGTCCCGATGTGTTGGCGATGGTGGAACAGGAATTACAACAAGCCAACCTGCATCCTGAGTTAAAAGCCGCACTGACAGAAGCCAAGAGCAATATTAAAACTCGTATTCAGGCCAGTGAATGGACTGGACATGTCTTTTCCGGACTGAGCACGGCCAGTATTTTACTACTGGCGGCGTTGGGCTTAGCCATTACGTATGGTCTGCTAGGCGTGATTAACATGGCGCATGGTGAACTGATCATGATCGGGGCCTATACCACTTATGTGGTGCAAAGCCTGTTTAGGAGTTATCTCAGTAGCTATGTCGACTGGTACTTGATTGCCGCGATTCCTGCTGCATTTATTGTAAGTGCTTTGATCGGCATGTTGATTGAACGTACTGTTATTCGTCCCTTGTATGGCCGTCAATTGGAAACTCTATTAGCCACCTTTGGTGTGAGCTTAATTTTAATGCAAGTGGTGCGCATGGTTTTTGGTGCGCAGAACGTTGAGGTGTCAAATATTTCTTGGCTGTCAGGAGGGGTCGCTGTGACACCGAGCCTGATGCTGCCTTATAACCGCATTGCCATTATTGGCTTTACCGTTGCGGTACTGTTGTTGCTGGTTTATTTACTGAATAAAACCCGTTTTGGTTTATTTGTTCGTGCCGTGACGCAAAACCGTCAAATGGCACAGGCCGTAGGTATCCGTTCTAGCCGCATTGACATGATGGCTTTTGGTTTAGGTTCGGGGCTTGCAGGTCTGGCAGGTTGTGCCTTAGCACAAGTCGGCAATGTCGGTCCTGATCTAGGTCAAAACTATATTATTGATGCGTTCTTGGTGGTTGTGGTGGGTGGTGTTGGCCAAGTATGGGGCTCAGTACTGGCTGCCTTAGGTCTAGGTGTCAGTGGCACTGTGCTGGAAATCGGCATGGGTGCGGTCTTAGCGAAAATTATTCTACTGGTTCTTGTGATTTTGTTTATTCAAAAACGTCCACAAGGTTTGTTTGCCATCAAAGGCCGTTTTGTGGAGTAAGCGCATGAAAATCACTTCGTTATTATCGGATAAACCCTATAGCGGTATGGCGATTGCCGTGTGCTTTGCCATTTTGCTGATTTTACCTTGGTTACATGTATTACCCGCCGATTCAGCACTGCATTTATCAGCGTATTGGGTCACGCTCATTGGCAAAATTATGTGTCTCGCCTTGGTGGCATTGGCCTTAGATTTGGTTTGGGGCTATGCCGGCATTTTAAGCTTAGGGCATGGTCTGTACTTTGCCTTGGGCGGCTATGCCTTCGGTATGTATCTCATGCGTGAAGCGGCAGGCGATGGCTTACCCGACTTTATGCGCTTTTTGAGTTGGACCGAGCTACCGTGGTACTGGATGGGTACTGAACATATCGTGTGGGCATTGGCTTTGGTGGTTTTGGTCCCAGGACTGATTGCCTTCATTTTTGGCTTCTTTGCCTTCCGCTCAAAAATTAAAGGCGTGTATTTTTCAATTATTACCCAAGCCATGACCTTTGCTGCGGCGCTACTGTTTTTCCGCAATGAAACCGGCTTTGGCGGTAACAACGGCTTTACCGGTTTTAAAACCATTTTGGGTATGGATATTACCTCTGCACCAATGCGTGCAACCTTGTGTTTCCTCACGGCACTGACTTTGCTGGTCTGTTTTGTCGGCTTACGCCACCTGATGAATAAACCCTATGGTCGTGTACTCGGTGCAATTCGTGACAGTGAAAACCGTTTGCAATATTTAGGTTACCGCACCTTATGGTACAAGCTCTCTGCATGGGTGTTGTCTGCCGTGATCGCAGGGATTGCAGGCGCTCTGTATGTACCCCAAGTTGGCATTATTAACCCGAGTGAGATGAACCCTGTCAATTCGATTGAAATGGCGGTGTGGGTGGCTGCAGGTGGTCGAGGCACGCTGATTGGCCCGATACTGGGTGCAGGTTTGATCAACGGGATGAAGACCTATTTCACGGTGGCTTATCCAGAGGTATGGCTATTGATTTTAGGTGCGCTGTTTATTGTGGTAACGATATTCCTGCCAAATGGCGTGATTGGGCTATTAGAGCGGTTTAAAAAGGAGCGCAGCGAATGAATGATCAATGGGTTCAACCGCATGGCGGTCATGCCGCAGAAGGTTATGGACGACCGAAAGAGCAGGGTGCGGACTTCAGTCACGGGATTGCCCTGTATTTAGAAAAAGTCAGCGTTTGGTTTGATTCTTTCCGCGCATTAAATGATTTGTCGTTATATATCAAAGAAGGTGAGCTGCGCTGCATCATTGGTCCCAATGGTGCAGGCAAAACCACGCTGATGGATGTGATTACGGGTAAAACTCGCCCAACAGAAGGTTCGGCTTTTTTTGGGCAAACCTATGATTTGGCAAAAATGAGCACGGAGCAAATAGCGGAAGCCGGAATCGGTCGTAAGTTTCAAAAGCCAACCGTATTTGAAAATTTTACCGTGATGGAAAATCTGTTATTGGCTGCACCTAAAGATAAACGGGTGAAAAAGAGTTTTTTCAGCAAACTCGATCCAGATGCGCAAAACGCCTTGGACGAATCTTTAGCACAAATCCGCTTAGAAGAATTGATCCATAAACCGGCAGGGCTGTTGTCACATGGTCAAAAGCAGTGGTTAGAAATAGGCATGCTACTGATGCAACGTCCAAAATTGATTTTGCTGGATGAACCTGTAGCAGGAATGACCGATGCTGAAACAGAGCGTACCGCAGAGCTGTGTTTAGAGTTGAAAAAGAACCATACCCTTGTTGTGGTTGAACATGACATGAGCTTTATTGACACCATCAGTGAAAAAGTCACCGTGTTGGCGCAAGGTGCGATTTTGGCAGAGGGTACATTGGCCGAAGTCCAAGCCAATGAAGATGTCATTGAAAAATATCTCGGACGTTAAGGAGCAGACCATGTTAGAAGTCAAAGACGTCAATCAGTTTTATGGTGGCAGTCATATTTTAAGAGATGTGACATTTGCCGCTCCTGTGGGCGCATGTTCGGTGGTGCTCGGGCGAAATGGTGTGGGTAAAACCACCCTCTTAAAATGTTTAATGGGCATTTTACCGATCAAGTCAGGGCAGATCCTACTGGATGGCAAAGATATTTCTAAGCTAAGTCCAGAACAGCGTGTACGTGAAGGCTTAGCTTATGTACCGCAAGGGCGGGATATTTTCTCGACCTTGACCGTTGAAGAAAACATTTTGATTGGCATGGCAAAATTTAAAGGCGCTAAAACCCGAAAAGTGCCAGAACATCTCTATGAGATTTTCCCCGTATTGGATGAAATGAAACATCGACGAGGTGGAGATTTATCTGGAGGTCAGCAGCAGCAATTGGCGATTGCCCGTGCGCTCGCTTCCGAACCGCGGGTATTGATTTTAGATGAACCGACTGAAGGCATTCAGCCCTCGATTATTAAAGACATTGGTCGTGTGATTCGTCAGTTAGCTGATGGCGGAGAAATGGCGATTGTTTTGGTTGAACAGTTTTATGATTTTGCAGAAGAACTGGCAGATGAATATACCGTGATGGCGCGGGGGCAAGTGATTGCACAAGGTGTCGGTAGTGAAATGCCCGAAAAAGGCATTCGGGAACTGGTGGCGATTTAACTTTAGCTGTTTTTAAAGTGTGGCGGGCTTGTATCAATCAAGCTCGTTACTCTTTTCATTCAATTTACTACGCTCAAAAATCGTTGCTAGTCATGGCAGTTGAATCAAAAAAACGAGTGGCATAAAAAAAATTTGTTTAAGCCATACGCTTAAGTTGTTCTCAGCAGAGTCATTTGAAGCTTCAGCATCTAGTGCTTAAATGATGCTAAGCGGAATACTGAAACTTTAGTAAAAGGCGACTTGGCATCCATCAGTATTCGATCAAATGCGGCCGAATATACAAAATATCTGCTTTATTTTTGTGTGGATTACATTAATCTAAATGTACGACATAACAAGAAGATAAGAATATGGACGCGATATTATATTTGATCCCACCGAATGATTTGGAAACTCTGATTTTAGAAGCAGACACCCCTCAAGATGTCTTGGATTCACCCTTTGTACAACACTCCTTATTTTTAGGGGAAGCGTGGCAAGAGTTGAATCCATTATTAAGCGTGAACAGTGATTCAGTTGCGGCACTGAGTTATGCCATTCAGGCAGAACATCCTTTGTCAGAGCGACGACCGGGACTGAGCCTTGCAGTGCATTACAATACTGTAGTTCGCGTTGCAGAAATTCATCAGGCATTACAACCGTTAAGCGTGGATGAAATCAAAAAACGTTATTTGGTCACGATTGCAGAAAACGCACCTGAGCATGAGCTCAAATTGGCCGAACTAAAACTGTTTTTTTTACAGTTACAAGATCTTTATCGTGATGCGGTGCGTAATAACCTATCGGTGCTGAGTGTGATACAAGATGGTATTCGTTTGGATAAATTACCATAAACACAGCTCAACACGGGCTATAACTGAAGTTGCATCAGGACCAGATCACGCCATTCACCAAACTTTTGTCCCACTTCAGGCATATAACCTGTTTGCTTAAAGCCTAATTTTTTGTGCAGGGCAATCGAGGCGCTATTGCCGTGATCTATGCCAGCGATCATGACATGCATATTTTGGCTTTTAGCATGCTGAATTAGGTGCTCTAATAATTGCTGACCGAGACCCAGTCGAGCATAGTTTGGGTCAATATAGACAGAATGCTCAACAGTATGTCGATAGCCAGCAAAATGACGGAAAGAACCATAGTCAGCATAACCGGCGATTTGCTGTTGATCCTGATCTTCAATCACCACAAATGGAAAATTTTGCTTTTGCAAATCCAGCAATTTCTGTTGAAAAGAGTCAAGGGTATAAGCTTGATCATTCCATGTCGCAAAGCCGTTGAGAACTTCATGATTATAGATTGCGAGCATGGCCGCTAAGTCTTGTAGAATTGCAGGTCGAATGAGAAAAGACATGCGCAAATTTCTGATAAAAATAAAGTCAATTTAAAAACTTAGGCATAAAAAAAGCAAGGTAAAGAACCTTGCTTTTTTCTTCATCGCGTTCTGAGTTGAACTTAGAAGTGGTATTTCACCAACGCGCTGACATCGTTTTGGTCCTGACCTTTCAGACCATATTTGTTGTTCCAAACCGAGTGTTCAACACCTACGTAGAGCTTAGTCTTAGGAGAGATATGCTTACCGATATTCCATTTATATTGGCTTGTCCAGTTTAATTCACTAGCTTGCGCCCCTTTTTCAGCGGTTGACCAGTCAAGGAAAGCATCTACTAGAAAATCTTCAGAGCCGATTTTAAATGGCACAGCATAAGTGATTGTCATTTGATAATCATCTTTAGTACCGGCTGATTTAGAATCGTTATCGGCTTTATAGAAGTTGATGTTTGCATACTGTGTATATGGAATGTCTAAAGCAAAGCCAATACCATACAAGAAGTTATTAAACTCAGAATTTTTGTCGTAGCCGGCATTATGTTCCCAAGTCGTTGCAATAAGAACGTCTTTGATCGGACCCATAGAAAGGTCTTTACCAGAAACTTCACCTAAGCTAAGGCGCGGTGCTAGCTCAAGGTAAGTCGATGCTTCATCATCTTTGTCCCAAGCTTGGTCAACGAAGAAGAATACATCTGAATATTTCAGTTTAGCGGCATATTCAGCTGTGATCGTTTTCTGTTCATTGTTGTCACCATCAAAAGGCACAACATAATTTTCACCATATAAGCCAGTTAAGCTGAAATCTTGCCATACGATAGGTGAAGCTTGAGTGAAAGCAGCAGCAGATGCTAATGCACATGATGCAACGATTTGTGTAAGTTTCATTAAAAAATATCTCCCCCGAGAAGCACTGAAAGCATACAGATTATTAAGCAAAAATAAAGCCAAATTTTACTCAACGGCAAAATTGTTTTGTAATTTGAAGGGGAAATATGCCGTGAATGATCAATGACGGTAAAAGCGAGATTTTAAGTTGGAGTGGAATTGTACAAATAGAAGGTGGGCGTCGAGGAAATGCACAAAAATATGACCCAAATCAATTAAAACAATGCAAATCTACAATAAAGTCTTACTTTTTGTATGGATATTAAAAAAATATCAAAATAGCACTTGCAAAATGTCAATATAAGACCGATATTCGAAGTATAAGGACACGGATCTGCAGACTCTAAAGTGTTCATCATTCAATGTGGAGGACGACGTTCCATACAAAGTTGAAGATGGTCATCGCTGTTAATTAAACAGTAAGTGTAACGTGCCAAGATAATAAGTTTTGCACAAATATTTATAGATATTACAGATAGATATGAGGATGATATTATGAACATAGAAATCCGTACAGATAAAAACATTCCTAATAGTGATCGATTAATTACATACGTTCGTGCAGAACTTAATGAAGAATTTCAGCGCCATAGTGAACGCATTACTCACTTTTCGGTGCATTTAAGTGATGAAAATGGGGACAAGGGCGGTAGCGACGACATTAAATGTATGATTGAAGCGCGTCCTGCTGGTTTGAAGCCTGTCGTGGTCAACCATCGTGGTCATAATGTAGATACAGCTATTCACGGTGCAATTGATCGACTTAAACGTAGTCTTGAACATGTGTTCGAAAAGAAAGAGAACCCACGCAGTACACAACCTGCTTTTGCTGAAGCAGATGACAGCGTAGATGACGAATAAGTCTCAAAATTTAAAAAAGCCCTGCGGGGCTTTTTTTGTGTGTTTTGTATTTTGTGTTACATGAAATTCAAACAAACGCAGCTTTATTCGGCATAATAGATCAAAATAAATTGAAGTGAGCTTTCCCGATGTTAACAGCGCAACAACAGCTTTTTGTGCAAGCGTTAGAAGAACAAGATCTTGCACAGGTGCAACGCCTGTTGGCAGATGGTCTTAATCCAAATTTTATCGACTTTGAAAAAGGACCTGCGGTTTCTGTATGGTCTGATGGTTTATTTAAATGGTGGGAAATGGTTTGCGAAGCGTATGAAGCAGGCCAACCCTTAACAGCAGAACAGAAAACACAACATTTAGACGTACATATGCAAATCTTGGAAGCGTTGATTCAAGCCAAAGCTAATGTGCATTTATGGGATGCAGAAGAAATTTATGGTCCATTATGGGACGCCGCGAGTGCAGCATGTGTCCCTGCGGTACAGCGCTTATTGGATGAAAAAGTGAATCCAAATATGATTGATAGCGATGGTTTAACCATTTTATCGTCGATTAGTGAATTATTTTTTGACTGTGATTTTGACGCGGTAAATTGGTCAGAAGCATTGGAAGAAGAAAAACAAACCTTGGAGCTTTTGCGTAGCCATGGCGCAAAAATGACCAAAGAATTAGCATAATTGTGAGTAAAAACATGACTGTATTTAAAGTTTTAAGCATTGCAACATTATCCGGTTTGAGCATGTCTACACTTGCGGCGGATTTTTCATTTGACCGTCCGGGCGCGGGTATGGGCACAGGCATTACCCCTGTCGGTCGTTTGGCATGGGAACAAAGTTTGCCAGCAGCGAGCTATAGTGAAAGTCGTGATGACAATGGTGAAAAAGTAAAAAACACCACTTTAAATGCAGACATGTTATTCCGTACTGGTTTGGCAAAAGATTTGGAATTGCAACTGGGTTGGCAAGGTCCTGCATGGTCTAAAACCAAAGTTGCGGGTCGCTCAGTTGAAGATGATGGTTTGGGTGATGTCAGCATTGGCCTGAAAAAAGCCATTGATTTGAATGATGAAAAATTATCGATGGCCATTCTTGCAGAAGCCATTATTGCAACAGGCAATCAAGGCTTTAGTGCTGAAGATGACATTTATAGTCTGACTTCAGCCGTGGCTTATGATTATAGCGATACAATTGGGACTTCAATGACCATGCGTTATGAAGTTCAAGATGGTGATTGGGCTGTGAGTGCTATTCCGGGATTGGAATATCAAATTGCGGGTAATTTATCGGGTTTTTCTGAGCTGGTTTATCGCAAAGCAGAGAGTACCGATCAGGAAGTGTCATTAGCATCAGGTTTGACGTTTGCCGTTTCAGATCGCATGCAGTTGGATGCGAGCGTTGGTCTAGAACTCACTGGCGGTCATAAAAATTATCAGTCAGGTTTAGGGGTATCTTACCTGTTCTAAAAGAACACTAAATTTTAAAACGTATAAATACAGACTGAGGATGAATTCAGCTGAATGAAACAATGGACTTATGTTGCGGCAGCGGCTGTGCTGTCGTTCAGTATGGGCGTCTCTGCTCAGGATGCATTACTTTCAGCTGAAGATGCTTTTCCTTTCTCGGTCGCCTCTGAGCGTGCAGATCAGGCGGAGCTGAGTTGGGATATTCCAGCGCATTATTATCTGTATCAGCACAAAATAGAGGTGAAGCAGGGCAATCAAGTTTTAGCTTTGGATTTGCCTGCTGCTGAGGATTTAAAAGACGATAACTATGGTCATACGCAGGTATATTACCAACAGTTGAGTTTTAAAATTCCGACTCAAAAACTGCAGACCTATCAAGTCAGTTGGCAAGGCTGTGCCAAGGATCGGGTGTGTTATCCACCACAGAGCATCAGCTTCGAAACGGATGCTTCTGGCTTGGTCACACAGCAAAATCTTGCCAGTCCAAATAAACGCTTACTCGACTTTGCAGCAGAAAATACTGTCGAACAGCCTATGGCGAATCGTTTAGATCAGCAGCGGGCAGATAATGCTGCACTGGCTTCTAAACGCTATACTGCAAGCGACCAAATGTGGTCTGAAAAATTAGCACAAAGCTCTATATTTTATGGCCTTTTGCTGTTTTTTGGCCTGGGTTTTTTGCTGGCTTTTACCCCATGTTCATTGCCAATGCTGCCGATTTTAACCTCACTAATTGTCCGCGACAGCCGAGGTTTAAAAGCGTGGATGATTGCACTGACTTTTGTCACCAGTATGGCGATGGTGTATGCCATTCTTGGCTTGGTGGCGTCGTCTGCAGGTTTGAATTTCCAGCGTTGGTTGCAACAGCCTTCGACTTTAATTGCCTTTAGCGCGCTCTTTGTAGTTTTTGCCCTGAATTTATTTGGTTTATTTGAACTGAAATTGCCACGCAGTTGGGTCAATCGCTTAGACCAAGCGCAGTCGATGCAAAAGGGCGGTAGTCTCGTTGGCGCTGGAGTCATGGGGATGATTTCAGCATTGCTAGTCGGTCCTTGTATGACAGCACCGTTGGCAGGTGCATTATTATTCATTTCCCAAACCCAAAGTCAGTGGCAAGGTGCATTATTGTTATTCACCCTCGGCTTTGGCATGGGGACCCCGCTATTGTTGGCCAGTGTCCTTGGCTCACGGGTATTGCCTAAAGCGGGTTTGTGGATGAATCAAATCAAGGTGCTCTTTGCTTTCATCATGTTGGCATTAGCTTTGTATTTTATTCGACCATTGATCAGTGAAGCTTGGTTACAGTGGTTATCCCTTGCTCTGGGGTTGGTGTTTAGCGCTTATGTGCTTTGGCGCATTTTATGGCGCAGTACTCAGCTCAAATGGTTGTATATCTTGGTGTTCTGTGCAGCTGTACCTTATATTGTGTACAGTCAATATCAACACAGCCAACGTTTTTTAGTCGAAGAAAATCAAAAACAAAGTGCTTGGCATGTGGCACATACAGCAGAAGAGTTTCAACGTTTATTAAGTGAAATTCCCCAAGGTCAATCCGCGATTATTGATGTCTATGCCGATTGGTGTGTGGCCTGTCAGCCGATTGAACATAAAGTTTTAAAATCGGCAGCAGTGCAACAGGCTTTGGCACCATATTACTTAATTAAGTTAGATTTGAGTCAGTATGATGCAACCCATCAAGTACTGCTCAATCAATGGGATATTTTAGGGCCACCGACCTATTTATTTTTAGATACAGCGCATCAAGAGATACGTGGACTACGCTTGACGGGCGCTTTTAGCGAGAAAGAATTGCTAGCGCAATTGGAAAAATTTAAATCGCGTGGAGAATAAAAATGATGCGATTATATATTGCCAATAAAAACTATTCGACGTGGTCTATGCGACCGTGGTTGGTGTTACACGCGTTTAATTTACCCTTTCAAGAGATCTTGATTCCGTTTTCTGAAGAAGCAGATGGCGGAGCATTCAAGCAACAAATGTTAGCCCTACATGCCAATGGCAAAGTGCCCCTACTGCAACATGACGGTGTGATGATTTGGGACTCATTGGCGATTTGTGAATATTTGGCAGAGCAGTTTCAAGAGCTTCCACTGTGGCCAAAAGATGCTACACAACGTGCATGGGCACGGAGTATTTGCGCGGAAATGCACAGTAGTTTTATGCAATTGCGTAGCTTATGCAGTATGAATCTGCAGGCGGATTATGGTCGTCATGGTCAGAGATTATGGTCTGAACATGCTGAATTGCGTGCTGAAGTGACTCGAATCGAGCAGATTTGGTCGAGTCGTCCTGCGGTGGATGGCTTTCTATGCGGTGAATTTAGTATTGCCGATGCATTTTTTGCACCCGTAGTGACACGTTTACAGACCTTCCAGCTACCTGTGAGTGACAACACACAGCGTTATATGCAAAAGATTTTGCAGCATCCTTCTGTGGTGGCATGGATCACGGCTGCTCAACTGGAACAGCCAGTCCGCCGTATGGAACAGTATCTTCGTTAAAAGCTCAACGTCACGTCTGACCTAGATAAAAGTTTTAAACCAAATGGCTAAAGCTTTGTTGCTCAGTGTACGCCATCACCATATTACGACCACCAGCTTTAGCTGCATATAGCGCTTGATCTGCATGGGTCAGTAATTGTTGTGGTACTAATTCAGGCGTTGAAATCGCAATGCCAAAACTGGCTGTCACATGAATCGACTGACCGTCATGCCCCCAAATTTCAAGCTGTTCAATGGCTTTTCGACAGCGCTCTGCAATGAAAATTGCTTGTTCTAAGTTAGAGTTTTTTAACACCAAAATAAACTCTTCCCCGCCAAAACGCCCAACTACATCACTACCGCGTAAATGTTGGTTTAATACTTGGCTGACGAGAATCAAGGTTTCATCGCCTTTATCGTGTCCGTATTCATCATTGATGCGTTTAAAATGGTCTAAGTCCAACAAGACCAGTGCATATGTATCTGTTTTAGCACTATCGAGCTGTTCCAAACACTGATTGATACTGCGTCGATTAAATAAATTGGTCAGTGGGTCGACTTGACTAAGTTTTTGAATCAAATGCTCTCTGTGACGCCATTGGCTCAGTAAGATTTCAAATAAAGCCAGACAGGTTAATAAAATAGGAACAATGAAAAAGATCATTGAGAAGAGCCAAAAACTATTTTGATAGCCATAGGCATGAGGTTGAAAAATCGGGGCATAGGGAATAATGCCGCGAATACTTAAATACATGCAAATAGATAAAAAAATCGTGGCTGGAATCAGCATGCTATAGACGATTTTTCGTGTAAATAGCACTAATCCAACGGTCACTAGGCTCACATAGGAGATCATGGTGGCTGGGCTCATGACACCAATTAAATAACCATCACGACATAAAGAAATGACGAATAAGCCGACCGAAAGATAAGGTAAAACAAGCTGAATTTTTGGGTTTTCTTTTCCAGCATAGCAAGGCCAAATCAATAGCACCATTAAGCTAAAAAAGACGATGTTGGTCCACAATTGAGAGTGGATGAGATCAAGGTTAACCCACTGCCAAAGTTCAGGTGTAAAAGAAATATATAATTTCCAAATAATCCAAAGCAGATGAATGGCTGAGCCAAGCATCAGCATGAGCATACACTTTTTCAGGATGCTCCAATTCATGACCACTTCATCTTCCAGTAAATACTGGGCGATTCTATTGCGAAGGATCATGTCACGTATGCTTGATTTCACCGTCATCCTGTGTCTTTGCCCTGTTCGAGTTATCAATTTTTTTCTTAAAGTTTATATAGATATCATTTTATAGGCTTACATTAGCATGAAAATTTACACTTGATAACGGTCAAGAACCGCTCAGTAATTTTAAATTTTTTACGAGTTCAAAAAGATTGTTCTAAAAATAAAACATAGTGTCATAAGGATCGGGATTATTCTATTTATGAAAAGTGATTACACTAGGCTCAAGTTAATAACAACAGCTTTAGGTTTTAGTCATGAAAATTTTGCATATTGATTCAAGCATCATGGGCGACGCTTCAGTTTCACGTCAACTCAGCGCTGAAATTGTACAACAGCTACAGCAAAAACATGGTGATGCGGCACAGGTTCAATATCTCGATTTAGCAGTACAGCAGATTCCACATCTCAGCAGTGAAATTTTGATGGGTCAAAATGCAGAACAATCGGCTTTAGGCGAGCAGTTGTTACAACAGTATTTAGATGCCGATGTGGTTGTGGTTGGTGCTGCTATGTATAACTTCGGTTTGCCATCAACTTTG
The DNA here is from genome assembly GCF_057480965.1 of Acinetobacter sp. P37. NCBI lineage: Bacteria > Pseudomonadati > Pseudomonadota > Gammaproteobacteria > Moraxellales > Moraxellaceae > Acinetobacter > Acinetobacter sp. P37. Next base: position 91,423 of record NZ_JBLIYY010000008.1, read on the forward strand.
AAAGCATGGATTGACCGTATCAGTGTTGCAGGTCGTACCTTTAAATATACAGAACAAGGTCCAGTGGGTTTGGCAGGTGACAAAAAAGTCTATATTGCCAGCAGTCGTGGCGGTGTGTATGGCGATAACAGCCCTGTAGATTATCAAGAAGGTTTATTAAAAGCCGTGTTTAATTTCACAGGTGTCAGCGATATTGATGTGATTCGTGCCGAAGGTGTCAATATGGGACCAGATATGAAAGCACAAGCAATGGCAACAGCTCAGGCTCAAATTCAAGCCATTTAATAGATTGACATTTCCCTCTTAGGTCAGCATCCGCTGACCTTTTTTTATGGTGACTTTGATCCATTTCAGGGATTATTTTTCAGCGATTAATCCTGATCCAGTCGATGTGCAAAATCGGCTAAATCACTCAGCGCACGCTGTCCTTCTTCAAACCATGGGCTAAACATTTGGAAGTTATGCCACATGCCAGTGTACAACTTGAATTCGACATCTAGGCCGGCTTCTTCTGCTTTGACTTTAAAACGCTGCGCATCATCCAATAAAATTTCTTTAGAACCCACTTGAATATGAATCGGAGGTAGTCCTTTGAGCTCTGCAAAAAAAGGCGAAACCAATGGATCAGCTCGATCGACCGAGCGGGGTACATAATAATCAATACCTGTTTCGAGGGCTTCTATGCTTAACAGCGCATCATGCTTACGGTTATAGCGTAGGGACTCACTGCTCAGGGTCAAGTCTAAAAACGGTGACATTAACACCAAACCACTGACTTGTGGAAGTTGTTCCTGTTGAATTTTAAGGGCTAAGGCAAGCGCCAAGTTTGCACCACAAGAGTCGCCTGACAAAATAATATCTTTGGCTTGAACCCCTTGATCTAATAACACCGCATACACATCAAAAAGGGCATCGAGTGCTTCAGGGAACTGTGCTTCAGGGGATAAAGGATAATCCAAATGTAACACTTGCATTTGCGTGCGTGCCACAACTTGAGTCAGAAACGCCCGATGCGTGTTCATCGAACCCAAGAAAAATGCGCCCCCATGAATATGAAAAATGAGTTGGGTCGATGCCTGTTGTGGTTTGATTTCTTCGGCTTTTAAGCCGGCTAAGCGAATAGGACGAATTTGTACATCGGGGTTTTGGGGAAATGCACGACACATTTGTTCCAAAGCAAACCTTAAAGTATTGGGCGGTAAATTGAATTGGCTCGGCCCACGAATTGTGGTTTTTAAAATGCTTTCTGTAATCAGTTGTTTCGTCAGTGGCGATATCTTCATTGTCTTTCCATCTTTTTCTATTTTTGGAATCGTGTGAGCATATTTACCAACACAAATTACAAGGTTACACTAAACGGTCACATACAAAAATTGATAAATTGTTGTGACTTTTGGATACTAATGTCGTCTATATCAGACCAGGGAAATAAACAAAAATGAAAAAAATTGCACTAGCATTAGGATTGATGAGTTTAGCCGCATTTGCAAATGCTGCAGATCCGCTAAATGGTACAACTTGGAAAACCATTGATGATAAAACCAAGCAGCCAAAAGCGATTGTAAAATTCACTGAGCAAAAAAATGGTACGCTTTCTGCGAGCATTCAGTCAGTTTTGACACCAGGTGAAGAGAACGCTTGTAAAAAATGTGAAGGCCCATATCACAATAAATCATTAAAAGGCTTACGTATTGTGACAGGTCTTAAAAATGTAGGTGGTACAAGCTATGAAGATGGTTCAATTTTGGATCCTCAATCAGGTAAAACTTACAAGTTAAAAGGTCAATTGGCTGATGGTGGCAAAAAACTAGAGCTTCGCGGCTTTATTGGCGTTGCTGCTTTAGGTCGTAATCAAACATGGATTCGTGCCAACTAATTTGACATGATTCAAACAAAAAAAGCCTGACAATGTCAGGCTTTTTTATAGCCTATTTTCAGCCACAATTGAACTAGAGCCGTGCATGAGTGTGATAAAAAAATTTATTTCAATGCACGGTAAGCGCTTTCATCAAAGCCAATCAATAAATCGCTACCTGTATCGAGTACAGGACGTTTAATCATGCTGCTATGCGCTATTAAACATTGAATCAAATTTTCTTCACTGGCTAACGCTGTCTGTTGCTCTTCTTCACTGAGTTTTTTCCATGTTGTGCCTTTTTTGTTGAGAATCACATCAGCGCCTTTGGCATTAAGCCATTTTTTTACGGTTTTAGCATCAATCGCTTCTTTTTTATAGTCATGAAATTCGTAGCTTAGGCCTAATTCGTTGAGCAAGTCGAAAGCTTTTTTCATGGTATTACAGTTTTTGATGCCATAAATTTTAATCATGAAGGTGTCCTTAATTATTCAAACAATAAGATAAAAAATACAATTAAGCATTATCCTACAGGCTAATTCATCAATGCTCAAAGCTCGATCTGGATGTGGATTGAGAAATAAATGTTTTGCTGTAAAAGTCGCATGTAATAAATATTGGGTATTGTCATCAAAACGACATTTTGGTCTTTTAGAATAGCCTACAGAACAAAACGATGCTCAGAAAAGAAAGCGATGCAATAACAAGAAAATTCAGCTTAAGGTTGCACAGTCAAAAGTAGAAAGAAAGCGAGAATAAGAAAATGCTGTGCAGATTGAATTTTTAGCTGTTTTATTTGGGGGATGTTTGAGTCTATAGATGTGGGGACTAGATAAGAGAAAACCCGCATTTAATCATCCTGATCATGCGGGTCTCAATCCAACGTCCATTGTCACATCCTTGAAAACAAGCTAAATCATTTAGTTTGTTTTTATACTTCCTTCGGCGTCCAATCCTTTTATGTCATCCTGACATGTCCCTTTGCCGTGCGACCATAATGCTATGTTCAAGTTATGAGATAAATCCACAAATTCGTCATGTAATGTGAGAAATAAGCTCTAATTGAGTAAACAATCGTTCACTCAATTAATTGTTGGAAGCTTAAATTTTATAATCAATAATCACAGGTGCGTGGTCGCTAAACCATTCATCTTTAAATATCCAAGCATTGACTGTACGTTCTTTCCAGTCTGGTGAACATGCATGGTAGTCGATACGCCAACCCACATTTTTGGCACGCGCTTGTCCTCGGTTAGACCACCAAGAGTAAAGCTCGGCTTCTTTACGTACCTCACGGAAGGTGTCGACATAGCCAAGCTCATCATAAATATGATCGAGCCATGCACGTTCATGTGGTAAGCAGCCTGAAGCCTTTTGGTTCCCAGACCAATTTTTAATATCAATACGTTTATGCACGATGTTGTAGTCACCGCAAACAATCACTGACTTATTTTCAGCACGCCATTGCTTCAAAATTTGTTGATATTCGCCTAAAAATAGGTCTTTGCGCGCCTGAGCTTCTTCACCCGATGAACCAGAAGGCAGGTAGAGCGAGCAAATATGTGCAGTTTGTCCAAGTCCTAAATCGAACTCAGCAGAAATAAAGCGGCCTTGAGTGTCTGCCAATTCAAAACCTAAACCATCTGTCACTGAAACAAAAGGTAGGCGGCTATAAATCGCAGTACCGGAATAGCCTGGGCGTTCTGCAGGGAAAAGGTGTGTAAACCAACCTTCGGGTTTAAATTTATCGGTCCATTGTTCATGGGTAATACGGCTTTCTTGCATGCAGATGACATCGGCATCTGAAGTTGCCATCCAGTCAAAAATACCTTTTTTTTCAGCGGAACGCAGACCATTCACATTAATTGAAACGACACGTAAAATTTTTTGATCACTTGGATAGCTACTCTTTGGTATCATGCTCAGGTTTAACCTCAAACTTAAAAAAATGGAGCACCTCATGACAGCGCAAGCGGCATTTAATCCACAAGCTTTTATCGAACTCGCATTATCACGTGGTGTGCTTAAATTTGGTGAGTTTACTTTAAAATCGGGTCGTGTGAGTCCTTATTTTTTTAATGCAGGTCTACTGAACGATGGTGAAGCCTTATCATTATTGGCTTCTGGCTATGCAGCTAAATTAACAAAATGCGATAATGTGGAAGTGGTCTTTGGCCCAGCTTATAAAGGTATTCCATTTGTAGCAGCAACGGCTGTCGCACTGTCACAAAACCATGGTGTGAGTGTACCTTGGGGCTTTAACCGTAAAGAAGCGAAAGACCATGGTGAAGGCGGTGTGCTTGTGGGTGCATCAGTAGAAGGCAAAAAAGTCTGGATCATTGATGATGTGATCACTGCAGGTACTGCGATTCGTGAAGTAGTGACTATTCTGAAAAATGCCGGTGCACAAATTGCGGGCGTATTGGTGGCGCTAGACCGTCAAGAAAAAGGTCAGGGCGATTTGTCTGCGATTCAAGAAGTACAAAAAGAGTTAGAAATTCCTGTACATGCTTTAATCACTATGAAAGATTTAATGACTTTCTTAGATGCAAAAGGCGAAACTGAAGCCTTGGCGAAAATGGAAGCGTACCGTGTTAAATACGGCATCTAATTTTTCGGGATTTCAAAAGGCAGCTGAAGCTGCCTTTTTTACGTCTTTAAATGATGATTGTTGCATCTAACTAACAAAAAATGTGAAATATTACTTAAAAAGTAGGCGTTAAACGTGAAGAATCAATAAAAAGCCGTCTCAGTGCGCTATTTACTGAAACGGCTTTAGTTAAGGTATTGATGCTTATAGAAAATTTAAAGAATTTCGTATAACGTGTATTATGTTAATTTTAGGAAAGCTTAATAAATCCGTGTTTAAAAATTAAACTAGAAAGATTTTGTATTACTATCAATTTAGAATTCCTCTCTTATAAATCTTATTTAATGACGCTATCTTTTTGTATTGATGAAGCTATTTTATCAATGGTAGTACGAACACGTATTGGTAAGAAATTTGATCTTTTCCATACAATTTGAATAGGATAGTTAGTACTTGAATAGTTAGTAAGTAGGTGTATTAATTGACCACTTTGTATATATTCTTGAATCAACCAGGAAGGTAACCAACCAATTCCTCCATGCATTAGTACATAATCTAATATGCTTTTTATGTCATCCATTTGAACTTTATTTTTTGGCAAATATTTCATAGTTTTATGATGAGAACTTTGAAATATCCACTTTTCAAGCTGCCCATTTTTCAAATATCCAATAGTCTGATGGTTATCTAAATCTTTGATGCTCTCAGGAACCTGGTATCTTTTTAAATATTCAGGTGTGGCACAGAGCCACATTGCATGCTCAGAAATCTTTTTAACCATTAATTGACTATTATCTTCTAAATTACCAATTCTTATCACTAGGTCATAATTATCTTCAATTAAATCAATATAACGATCATTAAAAGAAAGAACCATATTCAAATTTTGATGTTCATCTGCTAAGTCTCTTAATATCGGAACTATGAACTTTTGTCCAAATAATACAGGCATAGAGATACGTATCATTCCCTGAATATTTTGATTATTACTTTCAAATAATGTCTCAGCTATTAATAATTCTTGTACAGCCCGCTGGCTATGTTCATAGAAAATACTACCTTCTTCTGTGAGAGCTAAATGACGTGTATCCCTGTTAAAAAGTACTACTCCGAGCTGTACCTCAAGCTTTGAAATCATCTTACTGACAGCGGAACGAGTCAGATGTAATTTTTCTGATGCTTTAGTAAAACTTCCTTGTTCAACAACACTAATAAATGCCATCAAACTTTTCAGATCATTAACACGCATATTAGTTCCAATTGGGAATCAATGAGTTGATTCATTATCACTTTTGTATCCAATTTATCAATGATAATCTAATTAAAATTCATATTAGGAACCTTACTATGAACAGAATTTTAGTTATCAAATCTAGTTTTATGCAGGAAAAATCTCTAAGTAATCAGCTCATTAATAAATATTTATATAGACGTAAGCAAAGTGGTTATGTTGACCAAATAATTGAACATGATCTAGGAGCTATGAACTTACCAGTATTAAACTTAGAGATATTTAATGCCTTACGTGGAGAGGCGAATGAAAAACCTGAGGTAAAAGCAGCAGTAGCTCTCTCTGATCAATTTATTCAAGAGCTGAAAGATTGTGATCTATTATTGATTGCAGCACCAATGTATAACTTAAATGTACCAACCCAATTAAAAAACTGGTTCGACTTAATTGCACGAGCACGAGTAACTTTTCAATATACAGAAACCGCACCCGTAGGATTAATTAAAGGTGTTAAATCAATTATCTTTAGTTCACGTGGTGGTTTTCATCAAGATCTTCCAACAGATGCTGTTACAACATATTTAATAGCAGTATTAGGATTAATTGGTATTGATAAGGTAGATTTTATATATGCTGAAGGCACTGATATTAAACCATTAGGGAAATCTAAAGCACTTGAATTAGCTTCACAGCAAATTGCTTTACAAACGAACGTAGGATTGTAAGTATATTCTTCCTTATGGCAATGAAATTATAATTTTCTATTGTTCTAAGGTTCCTATTTAACATAATGGCTGTTATACGAATTGAATTTTTTTTCATCTAAGAATATAGTATGATTAACAATGTTAATCATAGGAGCTTAACATGGCTTCAAATGCCTTAGTGACTACTCGTATTAATGAAAATATTAAGCATGAAGCAACGGAAGTTCTCGCATCAATGGGCTTAACTGTCTCAGATGCAGTCCGTTTGTTGTTGACCAAAGTAGCGAAAGAAAAGGCTCTACCTTTTGAAATTTGGCAACCCAGTGCTGAAACTATTGCAGCGATGGAAGAAGATCTAAGCAAAGCAAAGAGCTTCACTTCTGTAAAAGATCTGATGGCTGATCTTAATGCGGACGATTAAGTACACCTCTGCATTTAAGAAAGACTATAAACGTGAGAAAAAAGGGCAACATCGAAATACAGTAGATGCTGATCTACAAACAGTTTTAGAGTTACTACAAGCCGATGAACCTCTACCTGAAAAGTATCGTGACCATGCTTTGGTCAGCAATTGGGTGGGTCATCGTGATTGCCATATCAAGCCTGATCTTGTTTTAATCTATAAGAAAACAGAAGAAGGTGAACTGCTAATTTTAAAATTAGTCAGATTAGGCAGTCATAGCGAATTAGCAATTTGACCTAAAAAACAGTCCTTAATTGAGGGCTGTTTAACATAAAATCTCTTATACGAAACTCTCTTCATCACACTTCTTACATTCCAACATCACCCCTAACTTTTCATTCCGTCCTTGCTCCGTCAAAACCCAAGGGCGGTTTTGCCATGGAGGATCATGTCGGACATGCTGTGTATGACCACAAGCTAAAATGGCATACCAATGATTTTCATCATCCAAGGCAAAATCAACAATGGCTTGCTGCATATCAAACACCTATCTAAATTGAAATTATGCTGAAAAAGAGACGAGAGTTCATGTTGAGCAATCACAACGGCTTGAATATCAAATTGCTAAATAGACTGTGAAATTTGGTTTATTTCTGCCGCACGCTTAGGCCGCGACAATTCTATTTTTCCCGCCATGTTTGGCTTTATACAGCGCTAGATCAGCGCGCTTAATGGTATCTTCATAGGTGCAATCTTCAGGCATGATGGTTGTCACTCCTATGCTCACGGTGACATGCGCGTTATCTATTGAAAACCGACTTAATTCTTTTCTGGAATGTTCATGAATCCGTTTGGCAAACTGGATGGCCTGCTCGCAGCCCGTATTGGGCAAGGCGACCACAAACTCATCTCCACCTAAGCGGCAGGCGCAATCAGTCTTGCGCAGTGTTAAACGAAGAATATCTGCGACTGCTCGGATTGCCTCATCACCGACATGATGGCCTTTACTGTCGTTGATTTTTTTGAGGTTATCAAGATCGAACATCAAGATCGAGGTCTGTATGGAATGCCGTAGGTATGACTCATAATGTAATGCTAAATCATGCTCTAATTTTCTTCGGTTGAAAAGACCAGTTAACTGATCTGTATGGCTGAGTTCCTTCAGCTTGATTTCCTAGTCGTGACACGCTGAAATATTACTTGCGACCCAAAGTACAACGTCTTCTTCATCTACCGAAAAACTGAGAGCTTGGATGCGCACCTCAAACCAAATGGGCTCTTCAGGACCTTAGTCGGGCAGACCTTTTACATCCCTATTGCTCAGCTCATACTCTTCGATGAGTAGATTTCCTGATGCTAGAGCTTGGTCGATCAGTTGCATAAACAAGTTGGCTTTATCTGGCTTGATCACATCTGAAATATAGGTACCAACAAGACCGGAACCATCGTGATAATAACGATTATCGCGCCCGCCAAAAACTGCAACGTATTTTCCACTACGTGATATGACAAATGCAGGGTCTGGTAAAGCATCAAGAATGATAGCCATCTGCTCAATATTGATCCTCAATGAATTCTATTTTTTTATTTACAATAATTAACACAATATCTAAAAAAAATAAAAAATCACGTATTTTTTAACCAAAAATAGGGCTAAGTATATTTGGAAGTAATTAAACAGGTAGCAATGCTTTGGTATTTAATTACGCAGACCTATCACATGATGTGATTAAAGCTTATTTCCATTATTGAGATAAAGCCGATGATAGAAATGTTTTGAATTATCGCCTGCATCACACGAATCCATACATACACATGCAAAATCAGAATAAACAAAAGAAAAATCTCGGCTATACTCGTTCATAAATTGATAATGAACAGAGCACTGAATAATGCGTGTACTTGTTGTGATGGATCCCATCGAAAATGTAAACCTAAAAAAAGATACCTCAATGGCGATGCTATGGGCAGCAGCACGTCGTGGACATGAGCTAGGCTATGCATTACAGCAAGATTTATATATCGATCACGGCAAAGCCTTTGGTTTGATTTCACCGCTAAAAGTTTTTGAAAACTACAACCACTATTACGAACTCGGCGAAAAACAAAAAGAATCAATTGCTGCTTATGACGTAGTTTTGATGCGTAAAGATCCTCCGTTTGACATGAACTTTGTCTACACCACCTATATTTTGGAACAGGCTGAACGCGAAGGCGCATGGATTATTAACAAGCCACAAAGCCTACGTGACTGCAATGAAAAATTGTTTGCGACGCAATTCCCTGAACTTCAAGTACCGACCTTGGTGACCTCGCAGCAAAGCCTGATTCGTGAATTTTTGCAAGAACACGGCGATGTGATTGTGAAGCCATTAGACGGCATGGGTGGTATGGGCATTTTCCGTTTATACCAAGATGGCGTAAACATTGGTTCAACCATTGAAATCCTGACCAATAACGGCACACAGCCGATTATGGCGCAGCGTTACATCCCAGAAATTGTGGATGGCGACAAGCGCATCTTGATGATCAATGGCGAACCCGTACCGTATTGTTTGGCGCGTATTCCGCAAAATGGTGAGGTGCGTGGCAACTTGGCGGCAGGTGGTTTGGGCGAGGCGCGTCCATTGACCGAAAATGATAAAGCCATTGCAGCCAAAGTTGGGCCATTCCTTCGTGAAAAAGGGTTAGTGTTTGTTGGTCTGGATGTGATTGGTAATTACGTGACTGAAATTAATGTCACCAGTCCAACCTGCGTACGTGAAATTGATGCGCAATTTGGCACCTCGATTGCCGATGATTTATTTGATGTCCTTGAGGCAGGTTTAAAAGCTTAATTTTGCACTAGATTTAAAAGAGTCCTCCACGGGCTCTTTTTTTGTCCTGCGCTAAGGGGAGGGGAGCTTAAAAAGCAAAAAACTGTAAGTGAATGCAATTAAAGTGAAAAATTGTCGGATTTTTTTTCAATTCTCATAGATTAATAATAAAACTAGTTTAAACTTTTAAAATAGTAGAAAAAAACAATCATACGCCTGTTGAAAAAAAGTAAATTACCTTTCACGGTCATGCGTTTGTGATTACAATTGTTTGCTTAAAATCGAATATCATTAGCCTCTTTTTAGAATTGAAGAATTAGACAGTGACCGAAGTAACGCAAGTAAAGCCGAAACATGTCATGATGATGGCTGCCGGAACCGGTGGTCATGTCTTTCCAGCGCTCGCTGTTGCCAAAGAGTTGCAACAACAAGGCTGTGAAGTTTCTTGGCTCGCAACGCCAACAGGCATGGAAAATCGCCTGCTTAAAAATCATAATATTCCAATTTATCAAATTGATATCCAAGGCGTGCGCGGCAATGGAGTCGTGCGTAAGCTGATGGCACCGTTTAAAATTCTCAAAGCTACATTGAGTGCCATGCGTTATATGAAACAACTCAAAGTCGATGCAGTTGCAGGCTTTGGGGGTTATGTGGCTGGGCCAGGTGGCTTGGCGGCTCGTGCATTGGGCATACCAGTTATTATCCATGAACAAAATGCGGTAGCAGGTTTTACCAATACGCAGTTGTCACGTGTGGCCAAAATTGTCTGTCAGGCATTTCCAAATACCTTTCCAGCACAAGATAAAATCGTGACCACAGGTAATCCTGTACGTAAAGAAATTACAGAAATTTTAAATCCGTCATGGCGTTACCAAGAGCGTGAAAAAGCTGGGTTGCCATTACGGGTATTAATTGTAGGTGGCTCACTGGGCGCACGTGCCTTAAATGAATGTGTGCCGGCTGCTTTGCAGCAATTAGAACAGCCCCTCAGTGTATATCATCAGTGTGGTCAAAATAATGCTGAAAGCACATTGGCTCGTTATGCAAGCGCACCTGAACATATACAAGTTGAAGTTCAGCCGTTTATTGAAGATATGGCAGCAGCCTATTCTGCAGCGGATTTGATTATCTGCCGTGCTGGTGCGCTAACCGTCACTGAAATTGCGACAGCGGGTGTGGCAGCCGTGTTTGTTCCTCTGCCAAGTGCAGTGGATGACCATCAAACTGCAAATGCCGGATTCTTGGCCAATATCAATGCCGCAAAAATTTGCCCACAAGCGGACATGACCGCAGAAAGTTTAACAGCGTTGTTGAAGCCGCTGATGAATCGCCAACGACTTATGGAAATGGCGGTTAAGGCTCGACAACAGGCACAACCCGATGCGACACAGCACGTGGTTGGTTTAATTCAAGATTTGTAAAATTCGAGTAATCTATGTCTCCATCAACGCCTGCTGATCAAGCGAAAAAGCTCATTAAAGTGCCAGAAATGCGCCGTATTAAACACATCCATTTTATTGGGATTGGTGGTGCGGGCATGTGTGGTATTGCCGAAGTATTGAAAAACCAAGGCTATAAAGTTTCAGGTTCAGATATTAAAGCGTCGAAAACCACGGCTCAGCTTGAAGAAAACGGCATTCAAGTTTTCATCGGTCATGCTGCTGAAAATATTCAAGGCGCCAATGTAATCGTGGTATCAACAGCTATTGATTCTGAAAACCCAGAAGTGAAAGCGGCGATTGAAACCCGTACACCTGTCGTGCGTCGTGCAGAAATGTTGGGTGAATTAATGCGTTACCGTCATGGTATTGCCGTTGCGGGGACGCATGGTAAAACCACGACAACCAGTCTGGTGACCTGCATGTTGGCAGAAGAAAATCTGGATCCAACTTATGTCATTGGTGGTTTGTTGAATCGTACCGGTGTGAATGCTGCATTGGGTGCAAGTCGTTATATCGTGGCTGAAGCGGACGAATCAGATGCGTCATTCCTGCATTTACAGCCGATGGCAACGATTGTCACCAATATCGATGCTGACCATATGGATACCTATGGTGGTAGCTTCGATGTATTGAAAGATACCTTCGTACAATTCTTACAGCGTCTTCCATTTTACGGTTTAGCTGTGATGTGTGGTGATGATGCCAACATCCGTGAAATTATGCCGCGTATTGGTCGTCCTGTCGTGACTTATGGTTTCAATGAAGACAATGACATTCGTGCCGTTGATGTGGCTCAAGAAGGCATGCAATCACACTTTACAGTTTTGCGTAAAGACCGTGAGCCGTTACGTTTAACCATTAACTTGCCGGGTCTTCATAATATCTTAAATGCCTTGGCAGCGATTGGTATTGCAACGGATGAAGGTGTTTCTGATGCTGCGATTGCGCGTGCCTTAGAAAGTTTCAGTGGTGTAGGTCGTCGTTTCCAAGTACAAGGCGAATTTGAAGTTGAAGATGGCTTGGTGAAATTGGTCGATGACTATGGTCACCATCCAAAAGAAGTCGAAGCGACCATTAAAGCGGCACGTGCAAGTCATCCAGATCGTCGTTTGGTGATGATGTTCCAACCGCACCGTTTTAGCCGTACGCGTGACTGTTTTGATGACTTCGTCGATGTATTGTCACAAGTTGATCAATTGTTGTTATTAGAAGTTTATCCTGCGGGTGAAAAACCAATTGTGGGTGCGGATAGTCGTGCATTGGCTCGAAGCATTCGTCTACGTGGTGAAGTTGAGCCGATTCTTATCGATCCAGTAGAAGGCAACTTACAAGCAGTAATGAAAAAAGTGTTACAAGCAAATGACTTGTTATTAACACAGGGCGCAGGTAATGTTGGAGCAATCTCAATCGAACTTGCTCAAAACAATCTCTATGTAAAATGATTACCGCTTGGTGATCCAAAGTTTGTTTAGACCGTAGATAAAAGTTTAAGGATATAAACGTGTCAAATGCTTCAAAATTCGGCAAAGTTGCCGTGTTATTAGGTGGGAAATCTGCCGAACGTGAGGTTTCTCTCGATAGTGGTAAAGCTGTACTTGAAGCATTGGTGCGTTCGGGTGTAAATGCCGAAGCATTCGATCCGCAGCAACGCAGTGTGACTGAGTTGGTGGCTTATGACCGTGCATTTATCGTACTTCATGGCCGTGGTGGTGAAGATGGTCAAATTCAGGGTACTTTGGAATGGTTAAACATTCCGTACACTGGAACGGGCGTTCAAGGCTCGGCGATTGGTATGGATAAAGTCAAAACTAAACAAGTTTGGCAAGGTTCAGAACTACCGACAGCACCTTATCGCATTGTCAGCAAAGATTCAGATTTACAAGAAATTGTAGATTCAATTGGTTTGCCATTTATTATCAAGCCAGTGCATGAAGGCTCAAGCATTGGTATGAGCAAAGTTGAAAAAATTGAAGACTTTGCAACCGCAATTGCAAAAGCGACCCAGCATGATGCAGTCGTGATGGCTGAAAAATGGATTACAGGACGTGAATTTACCATTGTGATTTTAAATGGTCAGGCGCTACCGGTGATTCGTTTAGAACCGCCTGCAGATGTGGCTTTTTACGATTACGAAGCGAAATATAACCGTAACGATGTGCAATATGGTATTCCATGTGGCTTGACTGAAGATGAAGAAAAGCGTCTACAAGCTTTATCTTTACGCGCTTTCCAAGCGGTAGGTGCGAGTGGTTGGGGTCGTATTGACGCGATGCAGGATGCAGAAGGAAACTTCTGGTTACTTGAGGTAAATACCGTTCCGGGTATGACTAGTCATTCTCTAGTGCCTAAAGCTGCTAATGCTATAGGCTATAGTTTTGATGATCTTTGTGTTGCAATTTTGGAACAAACCCTAACAGGTGCGGCGCACTAAATTATGGCTCAACTTCCTGCGTCAATGCGCCGTAAACGTGCAGCAACGACATCGATACATGACAAACCACCGACACGTAAGGAAAAGCTTACCAATGTGGGTGGATGGCTGTTATTGTTTATTGCATGTGTGGTCTTGATTGCTGGGATTTGGGGGCTATATAAAGTCATGACGGATGCACGTGTGGCTGAACTTGATGTGGTGGGGGTGCGGAGCACCCAAGAAAAACAACAAGTCATGTCATACGTTTCACCGATGATGACTGAAAACTATTTTACCTCTGATTTACGTGTCATTCGTGACCGTACTTTAGAAATCTCTTGGGTCGATCGCGTGGTGGTATCGCGTGCTTGGCCAAATGCAATTCGTGTACGGGTGATGCCGCGTCAAGCGATTGCACGTTGGGGAACTGGGCGACTGTTAAGCGACAGTGGTGATGTATTTGCCGAATTAACTCCGACCAATCATCAGAATTTGCCGTTATTGCATGGGCCGACGAGTCAGTCCAAAATGATGATGCGTCGCTATAATGAAATTAATCAATTATTTATACCTGTAGGCATTCGTTTAAAAGAATTATATTTAACCGAACGAATGACTTGGTTTATGCAGTTTGATTCAGGCTTACGCGTGATTGTCGATCAGGATCAGACCATGAGTAAGTTGCAGCGTTTAAGTTATCTTGCACACAGTGACTTAAAACCTGTTTGGCCACGAATTTCTGCCATCGATTTGCGCTACCGAAATGGTTTAGCGATTCAATGGAAAAACTCTGTGCCAGCAAAGTCGGTAAATGGTCAGTTTGTTGTAACCAGTGATGACATAGGCATTGCGAATGCAGCGCCTGTAAAGCCATAATGATCGGCTTTATAAGTAGAGGCTTTAAGCCATAAATTAAACAAACATGTGAATGGTAGTAGTAAATAATGAATGAAGCTGTTCCCTCGGTTGTTGCGATTGACATTGGGACACACAAAGTTTCAGTTTTGATTGGTAAGGTACACGCGCCAGACAATATCCAAGTGGTAGGGATGGCGACCGCTCGTAACCGCGGCATGAATAAAGGGAAAATTGTCAGTCTCGATAAAGTTGTTACCGCAATTAAAAATGCAGTGCAGGAAGCAGAAGATATGGCGGAATGTCGTGTACATTCTGCGTGGATTTCCATTCCAAGTGCTGAACTAAAAAGTTTTTATGCCTCTGGTCGCACTCCAATTGAAAATAATGACCATGCGATTACCACCAATGAAGTGGTGCGTGCTTTAGAACTGGCCAAAGCCAGTCATTTAACGTCTGACCATTATTTGGTGAGTGCTGTACCTTTAGGTTTTGAACTAGATGATGAACCTGAATGGGTGTTAAACCCGATTCGCATGTCAGCACGGAGTATGACAGGACATTATCATTTGATGATGTTGCCCATCAGCACCATGCAGAATTTGGATCGCGCATTAAAAGGTGCCAATATTGGTGTTGAACGCATGGTCATTTCATCATTAGCAACAGCTGAAGCCAGTTTGCTTAAAGATGAAAAAGAATATGGTGTGTGTTTGGTTGATATTGGTGCTGGTACGACCAATATTGCGGTGTATTTAGATGGTCGCTTGGCGATGACACACACTTTGCAACGTGGCGGTGAGCATGTAACACGTGATATTGCTGCTGTATTGCAAACCACAACAGAAGAAGCTGAACGCATTAAGCTGTTGTATGGTTGTGTTGATCTGAAAGTGGTTAAACCTGAAAGTATGATTCAGTTCCAAGGTATTGATGGTCCACAAACCATTAGCCGTATTGAACTGACCGAAATCATTATTGCGCGCTATGAAGAAATCTTTAATCAAGTGCGTAATGAGTTGGTGGATCATGGTGCGATTCATGGTTTATACCATGGTGTTGTACTCACAGGTGATGCCTGCCAAATTGAAGGGATGGTGACATTTGCGCGTCGGATGTTAGGTGTTTCTGCA
The DNA here is from genome assembly GCF_057480965.1 of Acinetobacter sp. P37. NCBI lineage: Bacteria > Pseudomonadati > Pseudomonadota > Gammaproteobacteria > Moraxellales > Moraxellaceae > Acinetobacter > Acinetobacter sp. P37. The sequence continues at coordinate 106,868 of NZ_JBLIYY010000008.1, forward strand.
CATTTAGGTAATCCACCTATGCAAGTGTATGCTGATGATCAACAGCAAGCCGCTTTACGTCGTTCACAATACGCGACTGCCGCAGGTCTGTTAATTTTCAGTCAAAGTGAAACACAAGATACGATCGTTGAGCCAGAAGATACGGAAAAACTTTCAGTATTGAATCGGGTAAAACGTGCATGGTCGGGCTTCAATGACACCTTGAAGTCGATCTTTTAAGTTGAAATATTTGGGAATATTGTTGGGAAGTTGTACGGATTATTGCTTGTACTTGACAAGCTGGAACTTGGACAGCATTCTAAAAAACAATTTTTATTAAGATCAAGGCAGTATACGGGCTGAAGTGTCTGCCAATTATGGATTAGGAATTTTTTAGGCATGGCCTCATTTGAATTTTTAGAAGATGATCAAAGCGACAGCAACGGTCAAGCCCGTTTCACAGTATTCGGTGTAGGTGGTGCTGGCGGTAACGCTGTGCAACACATGTTGGAATCAGATATCGAAGGTGTAAAATTTGTTTGTGCCAATACAGACAAACAGGCACTCGACCGTATGAATGCACAATTTAAAATCCAACTCGGTGAGCAAAGTACGCGTGGTTTGGGTGCAGGTGCAAATCCACAAGTGGGTCAAACTGCTGCTGAAGAAAGCCGTGAGTTGATTCGCCAACACCTTGAAGGTACGGACATGGTGTTTGTGACTGCAGGTATGGGTGGTGGTACAGGTACAGGTGCTGCGCCAGTTGTTGCTGAAATTGCCAAAGAAATGGGTATCTTAACTGTAGGTGTGGTGACGACTCCGTTTAACTTTGAAGGTAAACGTCGTCAGCAGTCTGCTGAGAAAGGTATTGAAGCACTTGAGCAACATGTTGATTCTCTGATTATTATTCCGAACCAACGTCTACTTAAAGTATTCCGCGATATTTCAATGAAAGATGCTTACAAAAAAGCAGACGACGTACTGTTAAATGCTGTACGTAGTATCTTTGATCTTGTGGTGCGTCCTGGTCATATCAACCTTGACTTCGCCGATTTGAAAACTGCGATGAGTACACGTGGTTATGCCATGATGGGTGCAGGTTCTGGTCGTGGTGAAAACCGTGCGCGTCAAGCTGCTGAACAAGCGATCCGTAGCCCATTGTTAGATAACGTGACCATCATGAATGCAAAAGGCATTTTGATTAACGTTACAGGTGGCGATGACGTAACCTTCGGTGAAATTGAAGAAATCACTGATGTGGTGAACCAAATTGTGGATCTTGATGAAGGTCAAGTGTTCTACGGTACGGTATTTGATCCAGATGCACGTGATGAAATTAGCGTAACGGTGATCGCAACGGGTTTAACTCGTAATTCTGCCGATTCTGCTGAGCCAGTGAAACGCCCTATCGCACAAGCAACGCGTACAGTCGCTTCTGCACAAGTACCTGTAGATGAAGATGATGTGCCAGCGATTCAACGTCAGCACAATGAAGCAGCAGCTCCAGCTGCGGCAGCGGCGTCAGCATCCAATTCACGCCCTACGCCAATGAGTATTCAAGACTATTTGAAAAATCAGCAACGTAAATAACATAAATTCAATGACTTAAGTGTCTGTTGATTACAAAAGGTAGCTGATCAGCTACCTTTTTGTTTTTTATCAATGGCTAAATATGCTAACGTATAGCGGTTTTGTGAACTGATGATAGAAGACACATGTTGAAACAACGTACCCTGAAACGCATCGTGAAAGCGAGTGGCATCGGACTGCATAGTGGGCAAAAAGTGATGATTAACTTTGTGCCACATCATGCCGATGGGGGGATTGTGTTTCGTCGTATCGACTTAAATCCACCGATTGATATTCCAGCCGATGCTATGCTGATTCAAGAAGCATTCATGTGTTCTAACTTGGTGCAAGAAAATGCCAAGGTGGGTACAATTGAGCACATTATGAGTGCGATTGCTGGTTTAGGGATTGATAACCTGATCGTGGAAGTGTCGGCGTCTGAAGTGCCAATTATGGATGGGAGTGCCGGCCCGTTCATTTATTTGCTTATGCAAGGTGAACTACAAGAACAAAATGCACCTAAAAAATTCATAAAAATACGCAAACCTGTCGAAGCACTGATCGATGATAAACGTGCTGCCTTCCAACCCCATGACGGTTTCCAATTAAATTTTACGATTGATTTTGACCATCCTGCATTTAAGAAAGAATTTCAGTCGGCAACAATCGACTTTTCAACCGAAACATTTGTCTATGAAGTTAGTGAAGCGCGGACTTTTGGCTTTATGAAAGATTTGGACTACCTCAAAGCTAATAATTTGGCTTTAGGGGCGAGTCTCGAAAATGCCATTGGTGTAGATGACAATGGTGTGGTCAATGAAGAGGGCTTACGCTTCTCGGATGAGTTTGTTCGTCACAAAATATTAGATGCTGTGGGTGATTTATACTTGCTCGGTCATCAAATTATTGCGAAATATGATGCCTATAAGTCAGGTCATGCATTAAATAATCAGTTATTACGCAATGTCAAAAGTGATCCAGACAGCTATGAAATTGTAACATTTGATGACATTAAAGATTGCCCAATTAGTTATGTGAATGTGACATAAGTCATTGTCTTATAATAGTGATGTTATATTGTATCATTTGTAAGTGTTAAGTCTGTCACATTCTGAATATTCAAATTTATCTGTTACAACTCGGTGGTTACTTTTTATTGCTTGCCAAACGCAGCATTGCTTGGCTAAGCTTAGGGTCGCTCACAAAGTCAGCAGCATTACGGAGTAAATCCTGAGTTTCTGTACTGAGGGTTCTTGAAATTTTTTCAGGGGAATGGGGCGTTGGAGACGGAGTTCTCAGACGAACTTGAATCTTGTGTAAATCCTTGAATTCGTATATTTGTGATAACTGTGCAATATATTGCTTTTGTAAATAGGCCAACTGACTTATCAGTGCCTGATTTTCACCAGTTAATATAAGTACACCGTTTATATAACAAACGACTTGCCATTGATCCGGTTGGGGTAATAGCGGTTGGACAATTTTCGTAAGCTTCTGCCATGCAGCAACTTGCGTTGAGAGAAACGAAAAGTTTCCTGTTTTTATGTGTTTTCTTGTTGGTTGAAAGACGTTGACAGGTTCTGACATACATATTTCCTACATGTTTATGTCTTAATCTTATGCGCTCCTTTTGGCTGATATCAAGGACGAAATCACACAAGGAACAAAAGAGAACAGTTTATAGAGGTTTTTTATGCATTTACGACGTATTTTATTGGCGTTTTCATTGGCTGCTTCGGCCGCTTCAGTCGCTTTTGCAGATTTAGTTGAATTAAATCAAGCAGATTCATCATCAGATCGTATTGAACAGTTAACTCGCACTTTGTCTCAAGGTGCTTACTCTGAAAGCAATGATATTGATATTCCAGCAGAAACAAAGTTGAATGTTCAAATTCGTGAAAAATCAATTGAACTCAATAATGCGACAATCGCAAAAAAATACGGTTCAAGCAATTCCTCTAAAAACTATTCAGCAAGTTCAAATAATCCATATTCATGGTTAATTGCCCACCCACTTCCAGACATGAAGCGTGTAAGTTCAAACTATGGTGGCCGTACCATGGGTGGCCGTGCGGAGAATCATTCAGGTTTAGATCTTTCTGCGGCTAGTGGCACACCTATTTATGCAACGGGTCCAGGCATTGTAACAAAGTCAGGTTGGGGCACAGGTTATGGTCAATATGTTGAAATTAACCATGGTAATGGTTACCTGACACGTTATGCACATGCATCACGCTTAATTGCACGTGTAGGCGACCGTGTTGCTGCGGGTGAGCATATTGCTAACGTTGGTTGTACTGGTCGTTGTACTGGCCCACATTTACATTACGAAGTAGTGAAAGATGGTCAACGTAAAAACCCATCAACGTATTTAGCGATGTTACCATAAGCACATATAACATCTATATACGAAGCCATTGTCTGAACCTCTACAGACAATGGCTTTTTTATTTATCGCTAATAACTATAAAATTATCATTCTAAAAAATATTGTCTGTATGAAATATGGCGAAAATTGACTCAAAAATGTAAATTTGTGTAATTGTTAATCAATAAGTATTTAGTAAATAAATAACAGAGCTATTTCGTATTCATCTGTGGCGATAACTGAGCCTAGCCAAAATATGGTACTAATAGAGCCATATATTTAGCACATAGGATAGGTGAAGTATGGCGTTTTATGGCGATACAGATGCGCAAGAAACCCAAGAATGGCAGGACGCATTTGATTCAGTTTTACAGCACATGGGAACTGACCGCGCTGCATTTTTGCTTGAAAAACTCTATCAACAAGCGATTGCTAAGCACGTTCCCATTCAGCGACTAAATACTCCTTACTTAAATACCATTTCAGTTGAAGAACAGCCACCTATGCCAGGTGATTCGGATATGGAGCGCCGTATTCGTGCGTTGATCCGCTGGAATGCCTTAGCGATGGTACTGCGTGCCAATAAAACAGGTGATGACTTAGGTGGTCACTTGGCAAGTTTTGCATCATCTGCAACTTTATATGACGTGGGCTTTAACCACTTCTTCCGTGCCAATAGCGACAGCTTTGGCGGTGACATGATCTATTATCAAGGTCACTGTGCACCAGGTATCTATGCACGTTCGTTCTTAGAAGGTCGTTTGACTGAAGAGCACTTAAATAATTTCCGTCGTGAAGTTGGCGGTAAAGGTTTGCCGTCATACCCACATCCGTACTTGATGCCAGATTATTGGCAGTTCCCAACCGTATCGATGGGTCTAGGCCCAATCATGTCGATCTATCAAGCACACATTCAAAAGTACTTGATGAACCGTGGCCTGATCAAAGAAGAAAACCGTAAAGTTTGGGCTTACCTCGGTGATGGTGAAATGGATGAACCTGAAAGTACAGGTGCCATTTCACTTGCAGGTCGTGAAAAGCTCGACAACCTAATTTGGGTCGTGAACTGTAACTTACAGCGTCTAGATGGCCCAGTTCGTGGTAATGGTAAAATTATTCAAGAACTTGAATCATTGTTCCGTGGTGCAGGCTGGCGCGTGATTAAGGTGGTATGGGGTCGTCATTGGGATCCGCTACTAGCAAAAGATGATTCAGGTGCCTTAAAAGCGGTGATGGAAGAAGCGGTCGATGGTGACTTCCAGCGTTATCAAGTGAAAGGTGGTGCGTATACGCGTGCACATTTCTTTGGTAAGTATCCTGAAGCTGAAGAGTTGGTGCGCAACTTAAGCGATGAAGATATTGATAACCTGAACCGTGGTGGTCATGACCCATTCAAAGTGTATGCGGCTTATGCCGAAGCGATGAAGGAAACGGGTCAGCCAACAGTTATCTTGGCAAAAACAGTCAAAGGTTATGGTTTGTCGGAAGAGATTGAAGCAGTCAATAAGACGCATCAAATCAAGAAAATGCAGCTTGAGTCGTTGAAATACGTGCGTAACCGTTTCAACTTGCCATTTACCGATGAACAGCTTGAAGAAGTGCCATTCTACCGTCCAAGTGAAAATTCACCTGAAATTAAATACATGAAAGCACGTCGTGAGGCATTGGGTGGTTATTTACCTGCACGTCGTAAAGAAAGCGAGCAGCTGGCGATTCCTGAATTGTCTGTGTTTGATGCGGTACTCAAAGGCAGTGGCGGTAAAGAGCAATCGACGACCATGTTGATGGTACGTTTGATTTCATCATTATTGAAAGAAAAAGCCATTAAAGATCGTGTCGTACCAATTGTGCCAGATGAAGCGCGTACTTTCGGTTTGGAAGGTATGTTCCGTCAGTTGGGGATCTATGCTGCGCATGGTCAAAAATATACCCCTGAAGACCAAGAACAGTTGATGCATTACCGTGAAGCTAAAGATGGTCACATGTTACAAGAAGGGATTAACGAAGCGGGTGCGATGAGTGCTTGGGCTGCGTTAGGAACCAGTTATTCAACCAATAACTTGCCAATGATTCCGATGTATATGTACTACTCGATGTTCGGTTTCCAGCGTATTGGCGATATTGCATGGGCTGCAGGTGATGCACAGGCGCAAGGTTTCTTGCTCGGTGCAACTGCGGGTCGTACAACACTGAACGGTGAAGGTTTACAGCACCAAGATGGTCATTCACATATCTTGGCAAATACGATTCCAAACTGTATCTCTTATGACCCATGTTTTGGTTATGAGCTGGCAGTGATCGTACATGATGGTTTAAAACGTATGTACGTGAACCAAGAGCGCGTGTTCTATTACTTAACAGTAATGAATGAAAACTACGAACATCCAGCTATTCCTGAAGGTGCTGAAGAAGGCATTAAACGTGGTATGTATCTCTTCGAAGAAGATGAGAAAGCAACGGTTCAGTTGATGGGTTCAGGCGTGATTCTGCGTGAAGTGATTAAAGCAGCGAAAATTCTTCGTGATGAATATCAAATTCATTCAAATGTGTGGAGCGTCACTAGCTTTAACGAATTAGCTCGTGATGGTATGGCATGTGAAGAATACAACCGCCTACATCCATTGGCTGAAGATACGAAAGAAGCTTGGATCTCTCAATTACTTCGTGAAAAAGACGGTATTGTGGTATCGGCAACCGATCACATGCGTGCTTATAGCGAACAAATCCGTGCTTATCTTCCAGACAATCGTCCGTTCGTTGCATTAGGCACAGATGGTTATGGTCGTTCAGATACACGTGGCAACTTACGTAGCTACTTTGGTGTCGATGCCGCACATATTGTGGTAGCAACATTGAAAAAACTCGCGGATGAAGGCGAAGTTGATGCACGTTTGGTTAAAGATGCGATCTCAAGCTTTGAACTAGATACTGACCGTCCAGTGGCATGGGCTCCGCAGGAAACGCCAGAACTGCATGCTGTGGCTGACTACAAAGAGGAGAACTAATCATGCAAATTACGACTCCTGATATTGGTGTAGATAAAGCAACAGTCGCTGAGATTTTAGTGAAAGTCGGCGACAGCATTAGCGTCGATGACAGCATTGTGTTGTTAGAGTCTGATAAAGCCTCTGTTGAAGTGCCCAGCACTTCGGCAGGCGTGGTGAAAAGCATTGCAGTTAATCTGGGTGACAGTGTTGCTGAAGGTGCTGTGCTGATCGAGTTAGAAGCAGAAGGTCAAAGTACTGCTACCGTTGAGCCAGTACAAAATGCAACGGAAGACCAAGCAGAAGAACCAAAACCGGTTGTGGAAGCAGAACAAGCTGTAGCACCTGTTGCAGCCAATGCTACTCAGTCGCAAAGCATCGATGTGCAAGTCCCTGATATTGGCGTAGAAAAAGCTACGGTAAGTGAGATTTTGGTCTCTGTTGGTGATGAGATTGATGTTGATCAAAGTATTATCGTGGTGGAATCAGATAAAGCGACAGTCGAAGTCCCAAGTACTGTATCAGGCCGTGTTGAATCGATCACGATCAGTGCTGGCGATGTAGTGAAAGAAGGCGTAGTGATTTTAACGGTGAAAACGGTGGCTTCATCTGCTGCGGTTGAATCGGCTCCTGTGCAAGAAACTGCACAGCCTGTTGCTGCACCCGTTGTCGCAGAAGCAACACCAGCGCCGTCTATGGCTGCAGCATCTGGACCTGTTGAAATTGCAGTGCCTGACTTAGGTGTTGATAAAGCAGCAGTGGCTGAAATTTTAGTCGCTGTGGGTGATGTGGTTGAAAAAGACCAAAGCATCATCGTGGTGGAATCAGACAAAGCAACGGTAGAAGTGCCAAGCTCTACCGCTGGTAAAATCACCGCGATTCATGTTCAGTTAGGGCAAAGTGTCTCTGAAGGCGTCGCTTTAGTGACGATTGAAGCCGAAGGTCAAGCTGTTGCAGCACCCGCGCCAGTAGCGAAACCTGCACCAGCTGTAGCACAGCCTGCGACAGTTGCACCTAAAGCTGAAAGCAAAGTTGAAGCAGCAGCACCGCAACCACAAGGCGCAGATAAGCTCACCAAAGAGCAAAATGCTGCCAATGCCAAAGTGTATGCAGGACCTGCCGTTCGTAAGCTTGCACGTGAATTGGGTGTGGTTTTGGCAGAAGTCAAAGCATCGGGCCCGCATGAGCGTTTAATGAAAGAAGATTTGTTCGCTTATGTGAAAACCCGTTTGACCACTCCGCAAGCTGCACCTACAGCTCAAGCTGTGGCACAGGTTTCAGGTTTGCCGAAGTTGCCAAGTTTTGATGCTTTTGGTGGTGTGGAAGAGAAAGTTTTGACGCGTTTACAACAAGTGTCGATCCCGCAATTGTCTTTAAACAACTTTATCCCGCAAGTGACGCAGTTCGATGCAGCGGATATTACTGATCTTGAAGCTTGGCGTAATGATTTAAAAGCTAACTTTAAGAAAGAAGGTATTGGCTTAACCATTATGGCTTTCATCATCAAAGCAGTGGCTTATTTGTTGAAAGAAGAGCGTGAATTTGCAGGTCATTTGTCTGATGATGGCAAGTCAGTATTGCTACGCAATGAAATCCATATGGGGATTGCCGTTGCCACGCCTGATGGTTTGACCGTGCCTGTACTGCGTAATCCAGATCAAAAATCGATTAAGCAGATTGCAATTGAGTTGGGTGAGCTGAGTCAAAAAGCACGTGACAAAAAATTGTCGCCGAAAGATTTACAAGGTGCGAACTTTACCATTACCAGTCTGGGTTCAATTGGTGGCACTGCATTTACACCGTTGGTCAACTGGCCACAGGTGGCGATTTTGGGTATTTCACCTGCAACCATGCAGCCAGTATGGAATGGTGAAAGCTTTGATCCACGTTTGATGCTGCCGCTGTCATTGTCATACGATCACCGTGTGATTAATGGAGCGGACGCTGCACGTTTTGCCAATAAACTGACGAAGCTGCTCAAAGATATCCGAACTTTATTGATCTAATCTGACCTGTTTAAGTTTCAAAATGAACCCTGCTTTGGCAGGGTTTTTTTATGGCGTGGTGGTGGTGGACTGACAAAGCCAATCAGGAAGTTCAATGGGTGAAGGGTAGAGCTTTAATGCCGAGTTTGCGTTGAGGTTATAGGTAAGTGGAAGCGTACGATGCGGGTGCGCCGTCGACCAAAGCTTATGTCGTAAATGTTCAAAGCGTTGGAAGTCTTTTAAAAATAAGCCCCAAAACTTTTCATAATGCTCAAGTTCTTGCACATGTTGATGCTGATATGCATGTGTTTGACCGTGTTGGTGCTGAAAGTCATAGCCCATCAGCCAAATACGCTGCGGTTGAAAGAGATGTGCGAGTGAATAGGCTTGAAGGCCGCAATTATTACCATAAACAAAGTACGGTGAATGAAATAACTCCGCTTGCGTATCGATACGCACGGTTTTAAAGTTAATCACTTCATGTTCAGGATATGGACGGTTGTGACCTAAACCACATCCGCTAATGATGTCACCTTGAAAGCAGGCTTTGAGCATGGGTTGATAGTGTAACCACCACGCATAATCTGAATGATGGGCAATTTGAGCCTGAGGAAGTTGAAGAAAACTTTGATTACAGCAAATGATTAGCAGTTTTTTTGAGGGCTGAATGGTGGTTAAGTCAAAACTGAGCTGAGACGGGCCGCCTGCAATGATTAATACATCCTGCACATGCATATAGTGTTGAATAAATTCTTGAAATTTTTGATTATTGTTTTGCATATCAAATTGAGTCATCGAAAATTAAAATTGCGAAAACATGCATTCCTCGCTAGAATAGCATTACTTCATTGGGGAGTAGCCGCTTTTTACGCAAAGTAAAAAGGTGATGGTCAACATATTTGCTCTAAAACGAGCATGGTCATCATAGCAAAGAACCAAATGAGCTCTTCGTAGCTTTCTTTTGTTGGCAAGACCTTTGATTTATCACTCTGCACATTGGCTAGCAGGAGGGATAAGTCATCGGTATATGTTATTGCTAGCCAGAGAAATGCACCATGTTAACCGCTTTCTTCATTTCCCTTGCTGTTGTTGCCCTGTCAGAAATGGGCGATAAAACACAACTACTTGCCTTACTGCTTGCTGCACGTTTTCGTAAACCCGTTCCGATCTTAATTGCAATTTTCCTCGCGACTGTGGTGAACCACGGGGTTTCTGCTGTGTTGGGTCAATGGATTACCACTGTTTTAAGCCCAATCGTTTTATTGTGGATCGTTTCTCTGGGCTTTATTGCTATGGCGGTGTGGATGTTGATCCCCGATCAATTGGATGATGAATCTGAAAGTATCAATAAGTGGCAAAAATATGGGGTTTTCGGCGCCACTTTCGTTTTGTTCTTCTTGGCTGAAATTGGAGATAAAACCCAAATTGCCACAGTCGCACTGGCTGCACGCTTTGACAGTATTGGCTGGGTGACTTTGGGGACGACACTAGGCATCATGTTGGTTAATGCGCCTGCGGTATTTATTGGGAACAAGCTAGCTGAAAAACTACCGATTTCACTGATTCATAAAATTGGCGCCTTGGTATTCTTGTTGATTGGTTTGGTTGCATTGGCACAACACTATTTATTTTAAATACCAATCCCACCATATTAAAAAATACATGAAATCCTGAGTTAAAAACTCAGGATTATTCGCCAATAAATGAGACCCAATTCACTGATATTTCAGATAATATTGACTGAATATTTATTGTAAGTTTCCCTAAATAAATATATGTTATTCACCTATAGAATATATATTTTTTGATAAAAAATTTGGGGAATGGGAATGGCTTTCGAACGCACAACATCACAGGTACTTTATGATGATGGAAAGCATAAATGTATTAGCTTTACCAGTTTGGTAAAAGGCGAGGGCGTACAGGCGAACCAGTTCCTGATTTTGGATAATGAGCGCGCAGCAGTGCTCGATCCGGGTGGTGACTTGACCTATGTCCCACTGACTATGGAACTGAATAAATATACCCGTTTGACCAATCTTGACTATGTGATGGCCTCACATCAGGACCCAGACATTATTACCTCGATGCCACGTTGGTTGGTTTATACCGACGCCAAAGTGGTGGCATCTAAGTTGTGGGCGCGTTTCTTACCACATTTAAACTCTGCATTTATGAGTGACCGCATGAAAGGTAACTGGTTGGATCGTCTGATTGAACTTCCAGATCATGGTCAGGTGATTCCATTAGGCAACAGTCATTTGGTGGCTGTTCCTGCACACTTCCTACATTCGGTTGGTAACTTCCAATTTTATGACCCGATTGCCAAAATTTTATTCTCAGGGGATATGGGCGCATCTATGGTGGATGATGCCTCTAAACCTTTAGAAAATTTTGCCGCTCATATTCCTAAAATGAAAGGCTTCCATCAGCGCTATATGTGTTCAAACAAAGTGATCCGTCTGTGGGTCAACATGGTACGGACGATGGATGTGGAAATGATCGTACCGCAGCACGGCACGCCATTTATTGGTAAAGAACAGATCAATCAATTCTTAGATTGGATCGAAACCTTACAATGTGGTGTCGATTTAATGGATGAGACAGTTTTTACTTGCCCAGTATAATGACTTGAAAATTTCAAAAAATAATTGAGTTTGCAGATAACATTTTTTAATATTTTTCGTCCATAAAATAAGCTTTTAGATGACGAGAATAGATAAAAATGTTGTCTCAAATACCGACTCAGGATGCATGTTTAAGGTGTGGAGCATGTTGTGCCCACTATCGCGTTTCTTTTTATTGGGCAGAAGGGCTAAATATGCCTGAACATTATACGGAACCTGTGACATCGGTGTATTCATGTATGGTGGGTACGAATCAGGCAAATCCACGTTGTATTGCTTTAGGTGGAGAAGTAGGCAAACAGGTGAGTTGTAACATGTATGAGGCACGTAGTTCATCTTGTAAAGAAGTTCAAATCGCCGATGAGCAATGTAATAAAGCACGCATCGCGCATCAAATGATTCCATTGATCAGTATTCCACTGCATGACGCTGAAAATGACGAAGATTTCGATCAAGTCAGTTAAGGCTTTATTTCCAGAATAAATTTATTGAAATCTAAGAGGTAGAGTCTTCGGATTCTGCCTGTATTGCACTGGATGCTGACCAACCCCCAGAGTATTCTTGCTGAAAACAGCATATTCGATGGTAAATATTGAAAACTCCGTAAAGAATTGCCGCAATTAAAATGAAAATTGAACGGAAATTTGTATATAATGGCTCACGGAAATTACCAGCGAGACTGTTATGTTGACCATCGTTCAAGAAGCCCTAACCTTTGATGATGTCTTATTACTCCCTGCCTATTCTACTGTTCTCCCAAAAGATGTCTCTCTTAAGACACGTTTCACACGTGGCATCAATTTGAATATTCCACTTGTTTCTGCTGCGATGGATACTGTGACTGAATCACGTATGGCGATTGCAATGGCGCAAAACGGTGGTATCGGTATCCTGCATAAAAACATGGATATTGCTGCACAAGCTGCAGAAGTTCGCCGCGTGAAAAAATTTGAAGCAGGTATGGTGAAAGACCCAATTACCGTTACACCAGAAACGACTGTACGTGAGCTGATTGCTTTAACTCAAGCAAATAACATCAGCGGTGTACCAGTGGTGAAAGACGGTCAAGTGGTGGGTATTGTTACTGGTCGTGACACTCGTTTTGAAACCAATCTTGAGCAACCTGTTAGTAACATCATGACAGGCCATGATCGTTTGGTGACTGTTCGTGAAAACGAATCAAAAGAAAACATCCAAGCATTACTTCAAAAACACCGTATTGAAAAAGTCCTTGTTGTAAATGACAACAACGAACTGAAAGGTTTAATCACGGTTACTGATTTCCGTAAAGCTGAAAACTATCCAAACAGTTGCAAAGATGACTTAGGTCGTTTACGCGTTGGTGCTGCAGTTGGTACAGGTGCAGAAACACCAAGCCGTGTAGAAGCATTGGTGGAAGCGGGTGTTGATGCGATTGTTGTTGATACAGCACATGGTCACTCTGCAGGTGTAATTGAACGTGTACGTTGGGTAAAAGCCAACTATCCACAAGTTCAAGTGATTGGCGGTAACATCGCGACTGGTGATGCAGCACTTGCATTATTAGATGCTGGCGCAGATGCAGTGAAAGTGGGTATTGGCCCAGGTTCAATCTGTACTACACGTATTGTGGCTGGTATTGGTATGCCGCAAATCTCTGCGATTGACAGCGTTGCCAATGCACTAAAAGATCAAATTCCATTGATCGCAGACGGTGGTATCCGTTTCTCTGGTGATATGGCAAAAGCGATTGGTGCAGGCGCGAGTACCATCATGGTAGGTTCATTGATGGCGGGTACGGAAGAAGCACCGGGCGAAGTTGAATTCTTCCAAGGTCGTTACTACAAAGCTTATCGTGGTATGGGTTCATTGGGTGCGATGGCAGGTGCAACAGGTTCTGCTGACCGTTATTTCCAAGACTCAAAAGCCGGCGCTGAAAAACTTGTACCAGAAGGTATTGAAGGTCGCGTACCGTACAAAGGTCCAATGGGTAACATCGTTCATCAAATGATGGGTGGTTTACGTTCATCTATGGGGTATACCGGTTCTGCGGTGATCGATGACTTACGTAAAAATGCACAGTTTGTCAAAATTACTGCGGCAGGTATGTCTGAATCTCACGTACATGACGTGACTATTACTAAAGAAGCACCAAACTACCGTGTTGGTTGATATTTAGTAGCTTTTAGCCGAAAAGGCCGTCATTAATATGACGGCCTTTTTGTTTTTGGTGTAAAGTATTTGCAGTAAAAAGTGATGATTAAGATCACCATTAAGAAGTGAGTACAACATGAGTTATTTTGGTACAGATGGCATTCGTGGCAAATTCGGTGAATTGCCTATTACCCCTGAATTTGCATTAAAACTAGGATTTGCCGCAGGTAAAGTATTAAAACAATACAGTAAAAAAGCAAAGCCCATCGTTGTACTAGGTAAAGATACCCGATTATCGGGCTATATTTTAGAGTCAGCATTACAAGCTGGTTTAAACGCAGCAGGTGTTTATGTTCATTTGTTGGGTCCATTACCTACACCTGCAATTGCCCATTTAACTCGTGCATTACATGCTAGCTTAGGCATCGTGATCTCGGCGTCGCATAACCCTTATTTTGATAATGGGATTAAGTTCTTCTCGAGCGAAGGTAAAAAATTGCCAGATGAAATTCAAGAAGCCATAAACAAAGAACTTGAAAATGACTTGGTGATCGAAGACCCTGCAAACTTAGGTAAAAGTGTGCGTGTAAAAGATGCCAATGGTCGTTATATCGAGTTTTGTAAATCAACCTTCCCGTACCATTTTGACCTGACAGGCTTAAAAATTGTGGTGGACTGTGCCAATGGTGCAGCCTATAGCGTCGGCCCTTCGGTGTATCGTGAACTCGGTGCAAAAGTGATTGCGCTGTTTAACGAACCGGATGGTTTAAACATCAATAAAGACTGTGGTTCGACACATCCTGAGTTTTTACAAAAAGCAGTGGTTGAACATCAGGCAGATTTAGGGATCGCTTTTGATGGTGATGCCGACCGCGTGATTATGGTCGATAAAAACGGTCAGCAAATTACTGGTGACCATATTCTGTATATTTTAGCCACTCAAGCGAGTCAAAAACCTGCGGGTATCGTGGGTACCGTGATGAGCAATATGGCGCTTGAAATTGCTTTAGATCAAGCCAAAGTGCCGTTGCTTCGTGCCAAAGTTGGTGACCGCTATGTTCTACAAGGCCTAGAAGAAAAGGGCTGGGTAACGGGCGGTGAACCATCAGGTCATATCTTGACTTTGGACAAGAGCACCACAGGTGATGCGATCATTGCTTCACTTCAGGTGTTAACGGTGATGGTTGAGCAAGGTAAAGCTTTGCATGAATTGGTGGAAGGGTTTGAGTTATTACCAAATGTCTTGGTGAATGTTCGCTTGGCTGCGATGTTTGATCCCTACGCCGTACCTGCACTGGTGAGCGAGTTTGAAAAAGCTGAAGCTCAGCTTAAAGGGCGTGGTCGCATCTTGATTCGTAAATCAGGCACAGAGCCGGTCATTCGTGTCATGGTTGAAGGTAATGACCTTGAAGAAGTCACCGCATTGGCAAATCATTTGGCTGAGGCTGTTCGTGCCAATGCAGCTTAAATCAAGAGGGGAAATTGCATGAATGATGTGATTAAGGACTTAAGTGAACTGCGTTTAACTTATCAAAAAGGTGAGTTGCATGAAGATCAGGTGAACCGTGATCCGCATGAGCAGTTTTTATTATGGTTTAACCATGCCTTAGAAGCACAATTGCATGAACCCTATGCCATGTCTTTGGCGACGGCAAATGCCCAAGGTCGTCCGCACGTGCGGACGGTCTTGTTGCGCGGTGCGACCCATGCAGGTTATGACTTCTACACCAACTATGACAGTCAAAAAGGCAATGATCTGCTCGATAATCCTTATGCAGAATTATTGTTTTATTGGCAAGAGCAGGAACGTCAAATTCGGGTCAGTGGTCGTGTGGAAAAGATATCTCTAGAAGAATCGACAGATTATTACCATAAGCGACCGCGTGATAGCCAAATTGCAGCGCACATTAGCACCCCACAAAGTGGTGTTATTGCCAGCCGTGAAGAATTACAACAGCGATTCCAAAATTTGCATGATCAAGTGGAAAGCAAAGACGTATTGGCGAAACCTGAGTTTTGGGGTGGCTATCGTTTAGTTCCGGATTATTATGAATTTTGGCAAGGCCGTCCGAATCGTTTACATGACCGCTTGAGTTATAAACTACAGGATGGTCAATGGGTTTTACAGCGACTGATGCCATAAATGTCTAAACTTTTAATTCAACAAAGACCCTATTTGACGCGCCCTGAAGATATTCAGGGCGTTGCCCCGTTTATTGCTGATTTATTGGCACGTCGCGGGGTTTCTTCCGCACAAGAGCTGGAATTGAAGCTTAAGCACTTACATGCGCCAAACTTAAAGGGTTTAGAGCAAGCGATTGAAATAATCGATCAAGCAATTGATACTCAAAAGAAAATCGTCATTGTTGGTGATTATGATGCCGACGGTGCGACCAGTACTGCATTGATGGTCTTGGCACTACGTGATATGGGCGCGGATGTTGAATATCTAGTTCCAGATCGTTTTAAGTATGGTTATGGTCTGACACCTGCCATTGCCGATTTGGCCTTCGTGAGCTTTACTCCAGATGTGCTGATTACGGTCGATAATGGTATTTCGAGTCATGCCGGTGTAGCACAGGCGCAGGCGCATGGTATGCAGGTGATCATTACCGATCATCACCTGACCACAAAGGAAACACCACAAGCAGAAGCGGTGGTAAATCCCAATCAGCTGGGATGTGAATTTCCAAGCAAAGCCTTGGCTGGCGTGGGTGTTGCATTTTATGTGTTGGCAAATTTGGCCAGTATGCGCAAAAAAAATGCTAAATCCACAGCCAACCTCAGCCAATATTTGGACTTGGTGGCCTTAGGTACTTATGCCGATGTTGCAAGTCTAGATCTGAATAATCGGATTTTGATCGATGCTGGTTTGAAGCGGATACAGCAAGGATTATGTCGTCCAGGGATCAGTGCATTATTGGATATTGCCGGTCGTGATCCTGCACAGTTAAAAGCACAGGACTTGGGCTTTGTGGTCGGCCCACGACTCAATGCAGCTGGGCGTATGGAGACTATGGATATTGGGATTGAGTGTCTGATTGCGGCGGATTTAAGTACCGCTTATCCGATTGCGCAGCAGTTGAATCAACTCAATATTGAAAGACGCCAAGTCGAAGGGCAGATTAAACAGGAAGCTCTGGCTGAGTTAGAACATATTCAGCTTGATCAGGATAACTTACCTGCAGCCTTGATCATGTTTGAGCAACATTGGCATCAGGGCGTGATCGGGATTGTGGCAGGACGTTTAAAAGAGCAATTTCATCGACCTGCAATTGTTTTTGCTGCCGATGAAGATGGTCTACATATTAAAGGTTCAGCACGTTCGATTGAGGGTATTCATATTCGAGACAGTATTGAGCGTATTGCTGAATTACATCCGCATTTGGTGAGCCATTTTGGTGGACATGCCGCAGCGGCAGGTTTGACCATTCTGAAAGAAAATTTTACTGAATTTAAAGTCGCTTTTGAAAGCTTAATTGCAGCTCAGGATGAAGACTTATTTCAAGCGACCATTTGGACCGATGGTGAGTTGGCTGATACAGCGCTTAATGTTGATACTGCGGATTTGTTGCAACACCTCAGTCCATGGGGACAAAAATTTCCTGCTCCTGTATTTGAAGGGCAGTTTAAAATTGTCGATTATCGCTGGCTGAAAGATGTACATCTTAAACTAAAATTGGCTTTGGAAAATGGTCAGATGGTTGAGGCAATTGCATTTAATGCTGCTGAAAAATATGAATTTAATCCAATGCAGGATCATGTACGTTTGGTCTATGAACTGGATAAAAATGAATTTAGAGGAAATGTCAGTTTACAACTTCGAGTCTTACATTTAGTTCAATAAACGCATATAAAAAACCGCTCCTTTGAGCGGTTTTTTATATTGGTTACTTCCGGTGATTAGAAGCGGTATTTCGCTGCTACACCAAACTTGTTGTAATCGTTGTTGCCGACTTCACCGAAGCCCACACGACCTTCAAGGCTGACTTGCGGGGTAAAGAATTTACGTGCACTTACACCGAACTCGGTTTGATCATTAATATCGTTGCTTTGATAATCAGCACCAACACTTAATGTTTTGTCAATGAAGTAGTCAGCTGCTAGATTGAATTCATCTAAGTCACCGAATGCTGCACCGGCTTCAAAGTTAATGTCTTTACCATTGCTTAAAGTAGTCACATATTTGGCACGAAGTGTTGGATCGACACCATCATCATGATCTGTATCCCAACCTTTCACACCAGCGGCGATCAATAAGCCTGGAGCAGGAAGATAACCGACTTCAGCGCCATAGGTTGTTAAGTCGTTGTCTAGGTCATCATTGTCTTTTAAGTCGTGACCGTTCACGTTACCACTTAAATAGAAATCTGAATTTGGTACGAAGTACTCAGCACCAACACCGTATTTGTGTGCTTCAGCGTCACCAATTTCATCATATTGATATTGTGCGCTTACGTTACTTGCGCGGTCTAAGAATGCAGCTTCTGCAAGTGGTGCATTACGTGTTTGAACTGGATTGAAATAGTATGTGCCGTCTACACCGAAAGAGCCGCTTGAACTACCGTTGTCTGGATCGATTAGACCAGCAGATGCACCAATTTCTGCTTGATACGCGTTTGCTGTACCTGTAATGGCTAAAGCTGAAAGTAATGCTGAAGCGATTGCTAATTTTTTCATGCGGATGCTCCCCTCTGGAAAGTTGTTGGCTAATATTTAATACATTTTTTGTTACAACTTTCAGTCTAGAGCAATTTTAAAGATGGTCAATCACTGCAAAGTTGCAGATCTGTGTACTTGGTAAATTTGTGTAATTTTAGTAATTTAAGATATTGAAAAATATATAATTATTATTAATGTTTTGTTTTATTAAAACTGTGTAGATATTATGAATTTGTAGATTATTTGGTCAATAACTCGACTTTTTTTAAAGTAAATATTACATCCAAAAGAAAAAAGTACCGCAAAATTGAGGTGCTTTTTTATGCATATTTCTAATTCAAACGAAATTAGAAACGGAAAGTTGCATTGATGTTGAACGCTTGAACGTCATCACCAAAACCAACTTGACCACCGATTGCTAGGTTCGGGTTTAGGAAGTATTTTGAACGAATAGCGAAGTAATCCGTGTCTTCATCACCATCATCAACGATGTTATAAGCTGCACCTACGCTAAAAGCTTGGTCGAAATAGTAGTCTGCACCAATCGTAACAGCATCTACATCACCAAAAGCGCCATCGGCTTCAAGGTTGATGTATTGGCCATTGTTCAAAGGTGCAACATATTTTGCTTTTACAGCAAAACGGTTGTCTTCGTCATCACCATCGCCAGTATAGCCATCAATACCTGCAGCAAGTAATAGGTTAGAAACAGGTAGGTAACCTACTAAAGCTTTATATGTTGTGCGGTCAGCATCATCATCTGCACGAAGTGAAATTCCAGGGGCTTTAAACTCAGATTCACCTTCCCATTTTTGATATCCGATCGAACCATTTAAGTAAAATTGTTCAACAAAATATTCTACGCCCACATTAAGCGTATGGTATTGGTCTTCGTCTTTTGCAGTGCCTAATATTGTATTTTCAAGTAAAGCTGCATATTCATTGCTTTTCACAATATTGTAGCCATAACTAGCATAAACATTGCTGTTGTGACCAAGAAAAGCAGCTTCATTTAATGGGTCTTTACCAGTTTGTACTGAATCAAAGTACAAAGTGCCTTTTACATCAAATGCATGATCTGAATCTGTAAAGTCATCATCCCAATCCAAGTATAGCCAGCGTCAATTTGGCCGTCATAAGCAAAAGTTGATGAAGTGATAACAGCTAATCCTAGTGCAAGTAATGTTTTATTCATAAAACCCTCGAAACATTATTGTTGTAAATAAAATGTAATAAATAGTAAAGCGAGCGTATTGTTCATATTATGTACATTAAAGTCAATGATTTGGATGATCAATCTGGCTGAAACTGTGCAAATGCTCTGTGATATAATAGGCGGCTATTTAAGCCAAATTTTTTGATTGAGAGTAATTCACGTGGAAATTAATCCGTATCTATTACAGCTAAAAGACTTAAACGACCGTGGTCAAACATTACGGGGGTATCTTTGACTACGATCTGAAAAAAGAGCGTTTAGAAGAGGTTCTACGTGAGCTGGAAGACCCAGCAATTTGGAATGATCAAAGCCGTGCGCAAGCAATGGCGAAAGAAAAAGGTGAACTCGAAAACGTCATTAACGTGCTCGAAGGGCTTTCAACTCAACTAGAAGATGCCCAAGCGATGCTGGATCTTGCGGTTGAAGCAGAAGAAGAAAGCTTACTTGCGGATGTGCAAGCAGAGTTAACTTCAGCGGAAGCAGAACTTGCGAAATTAGAATTCCGTCGTATGTTCAGTAATCCGATGGACCCGAACCCATGCTATGTCGAAATTCAAGCAGGTTCAGGTGGTACTGAAGCACAGGACTGGGCATCGATGTTACTTCGTATGTATCTACGTTGGATTGAACGTCATGGCTTTAAAGCAGAAGTGATGGAAGAGTCTGATGGTGATGTGGCAGGGATCAAGTCTGCAACGATCCGTGTAGAAGGTGAGTATGCATATGGTTGGTTACGTACAGAATCTGGCGTACACCGTTTAGTCCGTAAGTCACCTTTTGACTCGGGTAATCGTCGCCATACTTCATTCTCAGCGGTTTTTGTATCGCCTGAAATTGATGACAATATTGAAATTGAAATCAATCCAGCTGATGTACGTACTGATACCTATCGTGCATCTGGTGCGGGTGGTCAGCACATTAACAAAACAGACTCTGCGGTACGTTTAACTCACGCTCCAACAGGGATTGTGGTGGCATGTCAGAACCAACGTTCACAGCACGCCAACCGTGACCATGCATGGAAACAGTTACGTGCAAAATTGTACGAACTTGAAATGCAAAAACGTAATGATGCGGCACAAGCGTTGGAAGACACCAAGTCAGATATCGGTTGGGGTAGTCAAATTCGTTCATACGTTTTAGATGACTCGCGCATTAAAGACTTACGTACCAGTGTAGAAAGTTCAAACACTGGTGCAGTGCTTGATGGTGATTTAGATAAGTTTATTGAAGCCAGCCTCAAACAAGGTTTGTAATTTAAATTTATATAGAAAACAAGGTTCTATCTGTTTTTGACTGACATATCTAAAAAAATCGATATAAAAATCGAAAAAATACGATATAGTGTATTCAAGATGCTGAATAGAACTTTGTTGTCCAAATTTTTATTTAATTAAACCCGTTTAAATTATGGATATTGATTTAATTTTTAAAGCACTTGCCAATCCGACTCGACGTCAAATCTTGGAATGGTTGAAAACACCAGAACAGTTTTTGTCAGAAGAACAATGTGGCGGCTTTAATCGTGGTGTATGCGCTGGCAATATCGAAAAACTCGGTAATGTTTCGCAGTCTACGATGTCTAATCATTTGTCTGTGTTACAACAGGCGGGCTTAATTCAAGCCGAGAAATATGGTCAATGGTCGTATTTCTCACGCAATGAAGAACTCATTCAGCAATATATCGATTATCTGCAAAACTCACTTTAAATCGTATTTTACATTTGAAGTGTCAGGCGAGACATATATGGCTGAACTCAATACTCCTCTCATTTTGGGTGATTTACACCTCAAAAATCGCGTTGTAATGGCGCCACTAACCCGTAGTCGTGCAACTATTGACCGTGTTCCAACGCCGATGATGGCTGAATATTATGCACAGCGTGCAAGTGCTGGATTAATCATTTCAGAAGCAACAGTCATTTCAGAAGCCGCTAATGGCTATTTGCAGACGCCGGGTTTATTTACCGATGCTCAAGTTCAGGGCTGGAAATTGGTGACCCAAGCCGTACATGAACAGCAAGGTTTAATTGTGGCACAATTGTGGCATGTCGGACGTGTCTCACATCCCGATCTTTTGAATGGTGATACACCAGTTTCTGCCAGTGCGGTACAACAGGCGGGTTATGTCAGTCTGCTTCGCCCAAAACGCGAATATGTCGTGCCACGTCCATTAGAGATTGCAGAAATCAAAAGCATTGTTGAGCAATACAAGCAGTCTGCAATTAAAGCCAAAGAAGCCGGTTTTGATGGTGTGGAATTGCATGCGGCCAATGGTTATTTAATCGATCAATTCCTACAAAGCAAAACCAATTTACGTGAAGATGAGTATGGTGGTTCTGTAGAAAACCGCGCACGTTTATTGCTTGAAGTGGTGGATGCGCTGATTGAAGTGTGGGGGGCAGGTCGTGTAGGTGTGCATCTTGCGCCGCGTGGTGATGAACACGACATGGGCGATCATGATCCACGTGAAACCTTTGGCTATGCTTTAGAGCAGTTGGGGCAGAGGAAGATTGCATTTTTCTTTACCCGTGAATATCTGGCGGATGACAGTATTAGTAATTATCTGAAACAGCGCTCAAATGGTGTGCCATATATTGCCAATATGCGTTTAAGCCGTGAAGATGCTGTTGATTTATTGACCTCAGGTAAAGCCGATGCGGTGTCTTTTGGTAAAGCTTATATTGCCAATCCAGATTTGTTTGAACGTTTGCTAGCGAATGCTGCACTGAATGAATTGCAGTTGGAAAATATGATTGGAACAGATGTAGCCGAAGGCTATATTGATTATCCAAGCATGAAAAATAAATTTGGTTCAGGTCGTTCAACCTATTAATCGACACTTGAATACGCATTATCCATTAACATGTGGATAATGCTCTGATATATTCTGCCGATTCAAACCGTTTTTGAGCGTAATAATTTGACTACTCCTTTTTGGTATAACGCAGCTTTGGCGCTGATTAAGCCGCTATATCAATGGCGCATCAAAAAACGTGCTGAAGATTTCCAACTATATCAGCAAGAGTGTCTTGAGCGCTTTGGGCCATTTCAGCCAGTTAAAAACCGTAATGCAATTTGGTTTCATGTGGTTTCCGTCGGAGAAACTAACGCTGCGCAGCCGCTGATTGAACATTATCTCAAAGCAGGTCATCCGGTCTTAGTTACCAATACCACCAAAACCGGACAAGCGCGTGCGAAACAATTATTTTTAAAAGCACCGTATGAATCGCTATTTCAGGCCGTGTATCTGCCAGCAGATCAAAAAAAATTAGTCCGTCGTTTTATCGAAAAATATCAACCGAAAATGTTGGCTCTAGTCGAAACTGAACTCTGGCCAAATTTGATGATTGAAGCCGATCAGGCCAATGTTCCGTGTTTATTGATTAATGCCAGATTATCTGAAAAATCGGCGAAGGGTTATAGCAAAGTCCCGAGTTTGACGCAGCCGATGCTAAAGAGTTTGAAACAATTATTGGCGCAAGATCAGGCAACTTTAGCGCGATTTATTGAGTTGGGTGCAAACCCGCATACCAGTCAGGTCGTCGGTAGTATCAAGTTTGATATTCATGCGCCCGATAGCTTTGTGCAACAAGCAGCGCAGTTGCGTCAAGATTGGGATTTGCAAGGCCGTAAAATCATCACCATTGCCAGTACGCATGCGCCCGAGGAACAAAAACTACTCGCAGCGCTGCAGCCGATTTTGCAACAACAGCCTGAGCTGTTATGTATCGTCGTACCACGTCATCCTGAACGCTTTGATGACGTTTTTGTAGAAGCGCAGAAACTGAATTTACGCACACAGCGCCGCAGTTTAAAGCAAACGATTCAGCCTGAAACGCAGGTATATTTGGCAGATAGTATGGGTGAATTGTGGTTGTGGTTGGCTTTGAGCCAAGCGTGTTTTGTCGGTGGTTCGTTGAATGAACCGGGTGGTGGGCATAATATTTTGGAGCCCATTACGTTACATGTCCCGACAGTATTAGGTCAGCATTATTTTAATTTTCAAACCATTGTGGATGAGTTTGTAGCGGCCCATGCGGTTGTGGTTGTGCGGGATTTTGAGCAGGCGGCCAGTGCATTGGTTGACATCATTCAAAATACTGCGAAAGCTCAGGCTTTAAATGATGCAGCGCAGCTGATTATGCAAAAAAATACCGGGTCGCTGCAAAAGCATATTCAGGTGATTGATCAGTACCTTTGATTTTTCAACCATGATTTAAATTGGTTGATGCTTTAAATAGATGAATGAATAGGCTCGACAGAGTCTTACATTTAAGATTTGAAGAAAGGGGTTAGCCTTCGGTTGGAGGTACTCTTACGAAACGTCGTTTCTCATTCGGTAAAATGAGATGCGAAGCTTCGCAAGGAAGCCATTTTGCGGTGCAATGCAGCTCACGACAAAACGCGTCGAATTTTTATGTCTAACAAATAATCGCTGAAACTCGAGTGATTCTATTGAGTGTTGCCTTGAACCGTTGTGGATGACGTTTTCGCGTATCCAATTGCACTGGGTAAGAGAATTTTTATGAACATCGTCCTGCTTGACCCACGTCAAACTGAATCTAAACTGTGGAGTATCAGTGCCAAACGCCAAATTGAGCATTTAAAAACCCATGTCGATGTACAAGTGGGCGATACACTCAAAGTCGGGATTCGGGAAGGAAAGCGTTATTTAACCCAAATCATCAGTATCAGTGATGAGCGCATTCAACTTAAACCCTTACAAGAAGAAGAAGTACCTGCAAAGCATCCGGTGACTTTAATTGTGGCAATGCCTCGTCCGAAAGTGTTGCGCCGTCTGATCATGGATGCCGTCACCTTAGGTGTAGAAAAAATCATTTTGCTGCACAGTTATCGCGTGGATAAAAGCTATTGGCAGACACCATTTTTACAGCAGCTCGATCACTATGTGACGTTGGGTTTGGAGCAGGCAGGTGACACCATTGCGCCCAAAATTGAACTGTATAAACGCTTTAAACCCTTTGTGGAGGATGTTTTACCGAGCATGATCTCTTCGGACTATCCCGCTTATGTGGCGCACCCTTATGTCGAAGATGTGATGCCTGCAGGGATTCAACATGGATGTACGATCATTATTGGGCCTGAAGGTGGATTTATCCCTTATGAGGTCGATTTGCTCATAAAAAACGGTTGCCAAGCAGTCAGCTTAGGCAACCGAATTATCCGTACAGAAACTGTGATTCCGTACGTTTTAGGGCGATTATTTAGCTGTTGAAGCTTCTGTCTCAGCTTGATCACCACGGTAAACTTTCACTTCCTGTACAGGGTAAGGAATTGAAATACCATTTTGATTGAATGCTTGGATAACGTGTTCTTGCACTTCACTGATCGAGTTCGCAGTGGTGGTTTCTGTGGTATCTACCCACCAACGGACATTCAGATTGACTGAGAAATCAGCCAAAGCATTCACGTTTACGGTAAACGCAGGTTGGCTCAAAATCGTTGGGTCTTTGTCCAAAATAGCCAAAACAATATTTTTAGCTTTTTGAATGTCATCTTCATAACCAATACCCACCACAAATTCACAACGACGACGTTGATAAGCGGTATTCACCGTTACCGCACTGGTGTAAACCGTCGCGTTTGGAATCACGATACGACGACCATCTGGAGAACGTAGGAAGGTTGCACGGATCTGAATATCTTCAACCGTACCTTCCATGCCTGACACAATAATGTCGTCACCGATTTTGAATGGTTCACCGAGGAGAATCAAAATACCCGACAGTAAGTTCTGGAAAATATCTTTAAACGCGAAACCGATTGCGACCGAACCAATCCCCAATGCACTCATGAGCTGACCCGGTGTGAACCCAGGAATCGCAATGACCATTGCAATTAGGAAACCGAAGAACATAATGGCTGAGCTACCCACACGGTTCAGGACCAAAACTAGATTTTGTTTTGAGTAAGAGCGGTCAGTGAGCGCTTTACGAACAAAGAATCTAAAGAGTTTAGACAGTAGATAGAAGATCGTAAAAACAATTAATGCGATACAAATATATGGCAGGCGTTCCCAAAATCCATCGACAAATTTATCGATCGTTGAGTATGCATCATTATATTTAGAGGTATGTTCTAGCACGGTTTGTGCGGTTTTTTCTGTTGCCTCTTGCAAAAGTTGAGTCGTGCCTTGAGTGACATCACTCAAGGCATTTTCTTTTTCAGCCACGAGTTTTCCAAATGTTTCGATTTTTCGCTATTTTGCCTGAAATTAGTGGCGAAAATAACCCTCATTTACAGGCTTGCGAACAGATGTATCAAAATTCAGACAGGCTCAAATTCGGTTAGTGGCTTAGAAATATTCAGTGCCTTGTTGAATGATTTCTGTTGGCGATTCAATTTCTCCGCTACCCATCATATACGAGGTGATGCTACCTGTAGCCAAGAGCGACAAGACACTGATTAAAATCATCAACCATGCCAGAATTTTTTCCCAAACTGCAGCAGGGCGTGGCGCGCCGTATTGATTTACGGTCGGTGTGCCTGAGGCCAATAATAAATACAGGATAAAGAATAGATTGATCACGGGGATAAATAAAAGTAGTAGCAACCAACCGGCTTTATTGAGGTCATGCAGTCGACGGACGACAAAGACACAATAGAAATAGATATAGAGAATAATAATTGCCAAATAGGCGAGGCCAGATACCCCGGTGAATATGCCAACAAATTGCTCATTTAACGCCATGGTATTGATGTTAAAAATACCCACAGCAAGGCTTAAAGCGATTATGGCAAAAAAGCTGATGATATTGAGAAAGCCATACCAACCAATCATGCTCAGTCGACCAAAACGTCCATCAGGTTTCAGGGGATTATCCGATTTATTGGTCGTCTGACGGGAAAAGAAAGAAGAGTCATTGGTATTCATGCTTGGGTCAACTCAACGTATATGAAAGAATAAAAAAGCGGAGTGCTGAGTAAAATTACCTTTGCAGTATAGGTTTAATTGAACCGGTCAGATACTGAATTAAAACATGTTTTTGTTGAAATTTTGCTTATAGATGTGCTTTAAATGGGAAAGAATAATACGACCAAAGCATGATTGCTGCGATTAAAAATTAATCGTCATACTGCTGTGATGCAGGAATTATAAAAGTAGAAATGTGGCATGGCATCTCGTGATGAGATGAATCAGATCAAGGAAAATACAATATGAAAGAGATCTATCCAGTACCTGAAAGTTTCAAAAAAACCGCACGCATCAACGAATCGGAGTACTTTGAGCGTTATCAAAAATCGATTGAACAACCAGATGAGTTTTGGGCGGAGCAAGCGCAAAAGATCGATTGGATCAAACCGTTTACCCAAGTTAAAAATACAAATTTTAAGCAAGATGATTTTAAGATCGAGTGGTTTGCTGACGGTGAATTGAATGTCAGTGCCAACTGTCTCGATCGACATTTAAAAGAACATCCACATAAACCGGCCATTATTTGGGAAGGTGATCATCCTTCACGGCATAAAATTATTTCTTTTGAAGAACTGCATGATGAAACTTGCCGTTTTGCCAATGTGTTAAAAAAACATGGCGTGGGCAAAGGCGACCGTGTGGTGTTGTATATGCCAATGGTGCCCGAAGCGGCAATTGCGATGTTGGCCTGTACCCGAATTGGTGCAGTACATTGCGTAGTTTTTGGCGGTTTCTCACCAGACTCATTGGCAAGTCGTATCGATGACAGTCAGGCGAAAGTCGTGATTACTGCGGATTGTGGGATGCGTGGTGGCAAGCCCATTCCACTCAAAGAAAATGTCGATCTTGCACTCGACATTGAAGGCACATCTTCGGTTCAAAATGTCATTGTGGTACACCGTACAGGTAACCCGATTGAAATGAAGTCTGAGCGTGACCTGTGGTATCACATGGAAATCATGTCGGTCAATGATATTTGTCCACCTGAACCTATGAATGCCGAGGACCCGCTATTTATTTTGTATACATCAGGTTCGACAGGAAAACCGAAAGGTGTATTGCATACCACAGGCGGCTATTTAACCTATGTGAATTGTACCTTCCGTGAAGTTTTTGACCTTAAACAAGATGATGTGTTTTGGTGTACTGCCGATGTTGGTTGGATTACGGGACATTCTTATGTGTTGTATGGGCCATTGTCGAATGGCACCACGACCGTGATGTTTGAAGGTGTACCACAATATCCAAGTTGGGCTCGGACCGGACATATTGTTGATAAACATAACGTCACTATTTTATATACGGCACCGACTGCAATCCGCGCCATGATGCGAGAAGGGGATGCCTTTGTCCGAGAAAGTGACCGCAGTAGTCTGCGTTTACTAGGTTCGGTGGGTGAACCGATTAACCCAGAGGCATGGAATTGGTACTACACCGTGGTAGGTGAAAGCCGCTGCCCAGTGGTGGATACATGGTGGCAAACAGAGACGGGTGGTTTCATGATTACGCCATTGCCGGGAGCAACCGATTTAAAACCGGGTTCAGCGACGCGTCCATTCTTTGGTGTACAACCTGCGATTGTCGATGCTGAAGGCAATGAGCTTGAAGGCGCCGTAGAAGGTAACTTGGTGATTAAGGATTCTTGGCCGGGACAAATGCGAACCATTTGGGGTGATCCTGAGCGCTTTATTGAAGCCTATTTCTCCACTTATCCGGGGACGTATTTTACAGGTGATGGCGCACGTCGTGACGAGTCTGGCTATTATTGGATTACGGGTCGTGTGGATGACGTCTTGAACGTTTCAGGGCATCGATTGGGAACGGCTGAAATTGAAAGTGCGTTGGTTGCACATGATGCTGTGGCAGAGTCTGCGGTGGTGGGTATGCCGCATGATATTAAAGGACAGGGGATTTGCGCCTTTGTGACCTTACAAGCAGGGACAGCTGAGACGGATGAGTTACGTCAGGAACTGGTGGCTTGGGTACGCAAAGTCCTTGGACCAGTGGCAACGCCAGATGCATTGCATTGGGCGCCGGCCTTACCGAAAACCCGTTCTGGTAAAATCATGCGCCGTATTTTAAGAAAAATTGCGGCCAATGAATTGGACTCTTTAGGCGACACTTCGACCTTGGCAGAGCCTCAAGTGGTTGAACATTTGATTGCGACGGTTTATCCGAAGTCATAAGCAACTTGAGCGTGAGTGATAGCGTTCTGATGAAAGTTCACTATCGCTCATGCGATGGGTTATAAAGGTAATATTTAACGTCCTTTCCCCTAGAAAAGTTGATTAGGATGAAGGGCCGTTCATGATGCATTTTATCCATCGTACATACGACGGATAACAAAGACCAAGCCATGAGTCGCCTGAATGTTGGTGACTTAGATTTCATGAGATATAGATTTTACAGATATAGACTGCAGGCATTGAGATAAGCTGAATGCCTGCGCTTTGTTAAGCTAAAACGGTAACAGAATAATCAGTTAGACATATGAACGCTTCAACTCCATTGACTCAAGATCCGATCGATATTGCCCAAAAACTGGCGGCAGAATTTGCCACGACGGCTGCTCAGCGTGATAAGCAGGGGGGAAATCCCAAAGCTGAACGTGATTTGATTCGTCAAAGTGGTTTGCTTGCACTGTCCATTGGACAACAATACGGTGGACAGGGTGCAGATTGGCAGACGATTTTTAAAACCATTCAAACCATTGCTCAAGTGGATAGCTCATTGGCGCATGTTTATGGTTTCCATCATTTATTAATTGCAACGGTACAGTTGTTCGCGCAGCCAGAGCAATATGGCCCGTGGTTTGAACAGACTGCACGTGAGCATTTATTTTGGGGCAACACCCTAAACCCTTTAGACCGCCGTACTACAGCGACGCAACTGTCTGAACATGAATATGTGTTTCATGGCGATAAAAGTTTTTGTTCGGGTTCCATGGATTCAGACATTTTGCTGTGTTCTGGCTTCAATGAAGATGGAAAATTATTGATCGGGGTGATTCCTACAGCACGTGAAGGCGTCAGTTTTCTCGGCGATTGGGACAATATGGGACAACGTCAAACCGACAGTGGAAGTAGCCATTTTGAACAAGTTAAAATTTCCAAAGATGAATTACTACTGAACCCGGGGCCTTTGAGTACACCGTATTCAAGCTTACGTCCGTTGATTGCACAGTTGATCTTTGTGCATATGTTTTTAGGGGTGGCAGAAGGGGCTTTTGAAACAGCAAAACAGACGGTTCAAAACCAAAAAGCATGGTCAAAATCATTGGTTGAAAATGCAGTGAATGACCCATTTATTCAAAAGCATTTTGCTGAGTTTTATGCGCAATTAGAAAGTGTACGTTTATTGGCAGATAAAGCGGTTCAGCGTTTGCAATGGGCTTGGGAGATTGGTGAAGCTTTGACGGCGGAACAACGTGGAGAAGTCTCTATTGCGATTGCAACAGCCAAAATCGCAGCCACCAATAGCTCGCTATACATTACGCAAAATATTTTCCAAGTGATGGGCGCACGTGCCACAACTGCCAAACTAAATTTAGATCGCTTCTGGCGCAATGTACGTACCCAGACCTTACACGATCCGATTGATTATAAATATCAGGAGGTCGGTGAATGGGTGCTCACAGCGAAAGTGCCAGATCCAAGTTTTTATTCTTAAACGTATATTGCACATGAGCCAATAAAAAGCCTCCGAAAGGGAGGCTTTTTTGCAATGTGCTGACAGTCGATTTAACGCTGATGAATATTTTCTAAGGTATCGACTAAGGTTCGCGTTGTTTGATCAATCTCATAATTCACGGCATCACCGACTTGGACATCTTTCCATGTGGTGAGACGCAGTGTTTCAGGAATGAGATCGATTGAAATTTCACTATTGGCACGATCAACACGGTTCACAGTCAAACTACAACCATTGAGCCCAATAAAACCTTTGAGAAAGAAATATTTAATATTGCCTGCCGGAATGTGAATATCGAGATGAAAGGTTTCCCCGCGATGCTCTAAGTTTTTGATCGTGGCTGTGCCTTCGATATGACCATATAGATTGTGACCACCATTTTCTGCTCCAACTTTGGCTGAGCGTTCGACATTGACTTCATCACCGGCCTTGAGTGCTTTTAACGTGGTGAGTTGATTGGTCAAATCAGAGACATCAAAATGCACTTGGTTGGCTGCCAAATCAATATGTGTAGCCGTTAAACACACCCCATTAATCGCCACACTTGCCCCGATAAAGACATCATGAAAAAAATTCTGATGATTTGAAATCACCAAGGTTGTGAAGCCATTACCTTGACGAATCTCTAAGACTTTTTCTAAACCTTGCACGATGCCTGTATACATGGGAGCGTCTCTAAAATGATTTGCGTTTTCTGTATTGTAGGGACAAAACGACCGATCGGCTATGCCTTAGAGTGACCATTTCAGTACAGTGTTTTGATCTCTAACAGTTCGATCTTGGCAATATCTACAATGCTCGGAATGTTTCAATTGCAGTTAAGCGAGACTGCTTTATATCGACGATCGGTTGAGGGTAATTCAATTCCAGTTGAGGATTTTTGGCAAAGGGTTGGTGAATTTGTTTGGCATCCAAATCTGCCAGTTCAGGTAGCCATTGACGTAAATAATCCCCGTTCGGATCAAATTTCTGAGATTGGCTGATCGGGTTAAAAATCCGAAAATAAGGTACAGCATCTGTACCCGTCGAGGCGCACCATTGCCAACCGCCATTATTGGCTGCTAAGTCACCATCGACAAGGTGCTGCATAAACCATTGTTCCCCCAACCGCCAATCGATCAGTAGATTCTTACTGAGGAACATGGCACAAATCATCCGCACCCGATTATGCATCCAACCCGTAGCCAGTAGTTGACGCATCCCTGCATCGACGATCGGAATGCCCGTCTGGCCGTATTGCCACGCAGCAAAGTCTTGTGGTGCATGGCGCCATTTTATTTTTAAGGTTTTGGTTTGAAACGGCTGGTGCTGAGAAACTTGCGGGTAGTCAAATAAAATGTGCTGGTAAAATTCACGCCAAAGCAGCTCATCGAGCCAAGTTTGTTGTCCTCTGTGGTCGATCTGGAAATAGCCGCCTTGTTCACGAAACAGGGCTTGCAGACATTGGCGAATAGACAAGATGCCCAAGTTTAAATACATGCCAATTCGACTGGTTCCATTGAGCGCAGGAAAGTCCCGATCATCAGCATAACGATGCAGATGTTGTTCAATAAATTCATCTAAGCACTGTAGTGCGTGATCTTCTCCAATCGGCCAAAGCTCGATTTGAGTGGCTAACAGCGATGTGGGATAAAAAGGACTTAAATCAAATTGATTTTGCCACAGCGAATGCGGTTCGAGGGCCGCTTGGGCTTCAATAGCGGGATAACAAGTAGGCAGACTTATGCTTAATTTTTCGTAGCAATTTTTCTTAAATGCACCGAAAACTTGATAAGGATGTCCAGATTGATTGCGAATACTGCCAACAGGAAACAGGGTGCGGTCATGGTACAGCTCAACAGAGATGTGCTGCTGTTCTAATAACTGTTGTACTTCGCGATCTCGTTTAAGTTCATTCACACCGTGTTCAATATGTGCATGAACAGTGCGTACATTGAGCTGAGTGCATAGGCTTAAAAGCTCAGTGGCGATGTCTGACCAATGGGGAATATGCTGAATAATCAGTGGAATATTTAGTTCAGCCAATTGCTGTCGCAAAAGTTCCAGCTGGGCAAGATAGCGATGGATTTTAATGGGGGCATCATCATGCCTTGTCCATTGTTCAGGAGAAAGCGCAATAAAGGCAATCGTTGGACCAGACTGTGTCGCCTGCCACAGTGCGCTATGGTCATGTCGTCTTAAATCTTGTCGAAACCAAACCAGTTGCATGTTTATTGCCTCTTGTTTTGTTGGAAATATCACAGGAATTACGGGGTGTCTATTGGTGATAAAATCATCTAAAAAATATCGATTTTTATAAAAAACCATATAATATCTATGGTTTAAGTTAACCGATTGCGCACAATCCTGTCAGCTTAAGCGTACAAGCAACGAAGTTTTTAGACGCTATGCGTGCTTTTAAATTTTACCTAAGATGAACTTATACAGGAACAGGACGTTCCGGAACATAAAACAATAACAAAGTGTTCACCATCAGGACTGTGAAGCAAGACAGGAGTCATGCTTAAGTATCCATATAGAAAAAGCCCGACAGGATGTCGGGCTTTTTCTTTGTCTACAGATCCGCTCATGTTCTAGAACTAGAGCATGTCTTTAAATTGGACTGGAGATAAAAAATCCCCTAAGCCGAGCCTTAGGGGAGGAAAGTGAAGTGAGCCGGTTGTGATTATTATGCTGATTACATGAGCTGTGACTGCATCAACAATTATGCTGATTTAGCCTGCACAACTTGCTGCTGTTGAGCTTCCAGTTCACGAACCAGTGGCAACACTTTTTCGCCAAAGTATTCCACTTCTTCAATGAAGTGGAGAAAACCTGAGAGAACCAAATCGACACCTACACTTTTGAGTTCCACAATGCGTTCGGCAATTTGTTGTGGCGTGCCAATCAGATTGGTTTTAAAGCCGTCGTTGTATTGAACCAAATCTTCAAAAGTAGATTTTGCCCAGTTACCTTCGCCTTCTTTTGTGGATGCACCTGCTTCACGAGTTGCATCGCCAAAGGCATTGACCGCTTCAGTATTAGCATTGTCGATAATAGCTTGAAGCACCGCTTGGGCTTCTTCCTCAGTATCTCGGGCAATGATGAAGGCATTCACCCCGATTTTGACCTGATGGTTATTGGCCTTGGCTTTTTCACGAATATCATCGATCTGCTTTTTCAACTCAGCAGGGCTATTGCCGTTGGTGAAGTACCAATCGGAAACACGTGATGCCATGTCACGTGCTGCACGTGAACTGCCACCTTGGAAGATTTCAATATGCGGTTTTTGCACCGGTTTCGGAGATAGAGTGTAGTCTTTAAATTGATAGTATTTACCATCAAAACTAAAGTTATCCTGCGTCCAAACGCCTTTTAGGCTACGAATGAATTCTTCAGAGCGCGCATAGCGTTGATCATGCTCGGGCCATTCTTCACCAATCGCATCAAACTCACCACGGAACCAGCCACTCACAACATTGATTGCAATACGGCCATTGGTAAGATGATCAATGGTCGCCAATTGTTTTGCAGCCAGAGCCGGTTTCCAAGGGCCGGGTAAAATCGCTGCAATGACTTTGAGCTTTTCGGTTTTGGCCAAAATACCATGACTGAAACTCACCGATTCATGTTGATTTTCGGCGTTATAGCCTGCGGTAAAACGAATTTGACTCAGCGCATAATCAAAGCCACTTTTTTCTGCAGCTTGTGCCAAACGCACGTTATAGTCATAGCTCCAATCGGTACGCTGTTCAATATTACTGACCACCAAACCACCACTGACGTTTGGTACCCAGTACGCAAATGTAATGTTTTTTTCTTGTACTGACATTTTGCAAACCCTCGGGATCGAATTGTTATGCTGTGGTGTTTAGGCCACTTGCGTTTTTGGCTTTTTACTATGCAGTCGAGCTTCAGCGGCATCCAAACTTGGAACGGCTGCAGAAGGAAGGACTTCTTCTTGCTCGATTTGCTTATTAATGCCCAAGTTTTGGTTGGCTTGTTGAGACTTGGCTTTCACCACTTCAGCACGCTGACCTTTGGCTGGAGCCCATTCCAAAATCGGAAGCGCACGTGCTACGGCTAAAGTAATGCGGTCACGGAGTAATTCACTATGAATGGTGTATTCAGGGGTGAAATCACGGTCTGTTGCATAGACTCCGATTGGTAATGTTTGTGCTTGGAAGAAACTGAACAATGGACGCAGTTGATGTTCAAGCACTAAGGCATGGCGTTCAGAACCACCTGAAGCTGCAAGCAAGACAGGAACATCGACCAATGCAGTTTGTTCGACAAAGTCAAAGAAGTGTTTAAACAGGCCTGTAAATGAAGCACGGTAAACGGGTGTTCCAACAATCAGTGCATCAGCAGCTTCAACAGCAGCAAGGTCATCTTGTACACGTTGTGGCAATTGGTTACGGTAAATCGCGCCACCTAATAAATTGCCAATTTCACTAAACTTAATAAAATGCACATTGATTGGAGTCGCATCACCGAGTTCATCAACAATGGCTTGCACCAAAGCTTCAGTTTTAGATGGATTGTTTAGACCACCTGACACAGCAACAATATTCAGGGGTTTTTGTAGATTAACTTGAGACATTTTTTAAACCTAAAAGTGTGGTTTCTCGGAATGCCTTTTATTAACCCCGATGGGTGGATCACTGTAAAATAACGAAAATCAGAAAAGTTATCTGATTTTTAGATATGTTGGAAAAACCAGAAAATTCGTGAAATTTCAAATTTTAAACTGTTGATATTTCAACATATAATGCTTAGATATAAGCATTTTTACTGTGTTGATAAATTTTATATGAAAATATGATTAGATTTAAAGATTTATAGAAAATGCGAAAAAAGACGCATTTTAGGTGAAAATCTACATTTTAAATGCAAAAAAATAAGTTCTTGCATATCCTTCACATAGCATGTGTGGTTAGAATAGGGTCATTGTGCACAAGATCTCTCACGTTGCTTATGAATATTTTAATCGTTGATGATCACCCGCTGTTTCGTCATGCTTTAATTCAGGCGGTTCGTTATAGTTTGCCTCAGGCGCAAATTCATGAGACTGCAGCAGTCAATGAATGCTATGAACGTCTTGAAAATGGCCCTGAGCCTGATCTTGTGTTATTGGATTTAAACTTGCCAGGTGCTTCAGGCTTTTCTGCCTTGGTGCATATTCGCGCACAATATCCATCGATTCCAATCATTGTGGTCTCTGCGCATGAAGAAGCGTCGATTATCCAACGTGCAATTGCACATGGTGCGATGGGTTATATTCCAAAATCTGCGCATCCAAGTCACATTGGTGAAGCGATTCGCCAAGTGCTTGAAGGTGAAATTTGGTTGCCACCAAACCTACCTGCCAACATGAACTTTGACCCACGTGCTGCAGATGAAACAGCATTGGCAGAACGTATTCAGTCTTTAACACCGCAACAATTCCGTGTGTTAATGATGGTGGCAGAAGGTTTGTTGAATAAGCAAATTGCCTATGAGTTGGATGTGTCTGAAGCAACTATTAAAGCGCATGTAACGGCAATTTTCCGTAAGTTGGGCGTACAAAACCGAACCCAAGCTGTATTGGCAATTAATGCACTGAATATTGAAGAAAAAAAAATCTAAGGATTTTTTCCATAAAAAAGACCTCCAAGATGGAGGTCTTTTTTTTCTGTTTAAGCACTAATGCTGGCGCTAGATCATTTCGTTGTAAATGCTGTTAGGCCTTTACATGTGGTTTAAAAGCAATAGAGCAATGCAACTTAACAATGACTTAAACAAACCACTTCAACTTAAGCAATATAGTCTTGCTTAGGCGTCAGATCGGTACAGTACAAAGGGTTGAGCGCACATTGCAATTCATCAATTTGTTCATCGGTCACATAGCCGCGCGCTTTGAGATAATCCGCGACACGGTCATCACGTAAACTCAGGAAAGCCGCATCATAAACGCCCAAATCCACAAATAGAGCTGCAGTTTCTAAACTGTTAAAACGGTCCAGATAGACATCATTGTCATACATCAGGAAGATATGGTCTTGCTTGGAGTTGGCATCGACATTTAAACGTTGAGCCAATTCAAATGGCGCCGTTTTAATAAACAGTAAATCGGATAATTCATCAAACTGTGTTTTATCCAGCTGGTTTTTGTCGGTTTTGACTTTACCGAGCCACGCTTTAAATACCAAGACCGCACCACCACGCAGTAGCATGCTCCAAATCTGATGACGGGTGTCCAAACCTAAGCTATTGGATTCTGCTTCTAAATTTTGCAGCAGTAGATCTTCTTGTTCTGCCAGTCGATCGAATAAGCCAAGACCTTGGGGTTTGTAAGCATTCGGTACAAAGACATCAAAATTCAGTTCGTCAAATACCTGTAACGCAAGAGGAACGGCACTGCGATAGAGCGTTTCCAACGCTTCGACTTGCACATCACTTAATTTGCTGTACTTAAATAATTGACGCCAATCGATCTCTGGCAAAATGGCATTGGCACCATACTGACGATGAAACTGTAGATTTTGATCAAAACCATGCGGCATTGTTTCTGAAATATTCACAAGATCACTCCTAATATGCGGGGGAGATCAGCTTCTCAAGTGTTGAGTTATGACGCTTCTTGAATTGGCTTGAAACTGATCAACTTCTTATGAATATTTTTAAAACGAACGGCGGCAGCTAAATATAAGACTAAAGTTTTAGTTTTTATTTTAACCTATAAAATACTGAGTTAAATCAAATAGATTTTTAATTGTAACTAAGTGTACAAGTGTTCACTCATGCATTCGATATCTTTTGCCATAGGCAATCAAAATTTGATATTTATGGCTAATAAATAGACGAAATATCGGGGTGATTTTGAATGATCTTGCCGCTGAGAAAAATTTTTTTGCCAGTTAGGTAAGTTTAAGTAAGAACAAGGTAAACAAAAGCCCATTTCATGTGAATGAAATGGGCTATTTTTCACAGAGCGATGTCATGTAACAGCGCTACTGATTTGAAATCTTCAAACCAGATAACCATGAACGGAGTGAAGCCGGTTTCAACGGTTTTTTCAGTAAGACGATGTTTAACTCTTTTAGACGTTGCGGTAATTCAGGATCAGAATCTGCGGTAATCAGCGCCACAGGGACATTTTCCTGACGGTTATCTAAAATAAAGTCGAGACCGATCTTATTATTATTTAAGTGTTGGTCAACCAACCAAACTTGAATATTTTCTTGTTGAATCAACTCCATGGCCTGTTCAGGTTCAGTGGCTTTAAAGACTTGATAGCCCCATTTGGTCAGTAAGGTCGACATCCCTTCCAAAATCGTTTCATCATTGTCTAA
Organism: Acinetobacter sp. P37; assembly: GCF_057480965.1. Taxonomy (NCBI): domain Bacteria; kingdom Pseudomonadati; phylum Pseudomonadota; class Gammaproteobacteria; order Moraxellales; family Moraxellaceae; genus Acinetobacter; species Acinetobacter sp. P37. The sequence goes on from NZ_JBLIYY010000008.1 coordinate 144,334, forward strand.
GCACAGAATCTTATAGGCTTTGGTTTTCAGCGGAACGGCTTGAGTCGGTGCAGCGACCACTTTTGGCGCAGCGACTACAGGGACTTCAATCATAAAGCATGAACCATGACCAAGTTCTGAGAACACATGTACTGGGTAGTCGAGTAAGCTGGTCATGCGTTGCACGATGGCTAAACCTAAGCCCAGACCCTGTTCACCCCATGGAGAGGTGTGTCCACAGCGTTCGAACTCTTGGAACAACTTAATGCGCTGTTCTTCCGCGATCCCAGGACCTGTATCCCAAACGCCAATACGAATATGCCCCGGACGTGCTGAACGTAGCACACCCACCACAACACGACCACGCGCCGTATAGCGTAGGGCATTGCTGACGAAGTTTTGGATAATACGACGAATCCACTGTGGGTCCGTGTCAATCCAGAACTGAGCATCGTGTACGGTCAGTTTGATATTACGCTGTGCTGCAATCGATTTAAATTGCAGTTCAAGATCACTGAGTAAGTCATGCAGCGGATAGGGCTGACGTTTCGGTTGAATGGTTCCGCCTTCGAGTCGTGCAATGTCCAAGAGGGCAGAGAGCATACTTTCCGCACCATGCAGCGCACGATCAAGTTGCTGAAGCGTTTTACGATCATCATCATTTTGTACGCTTTGCTCGAGGGCGGTACTAAACAGGCGCGCAGCATGCATCGGTTGCAATAAGTCATGGCTTGCGGCAGCGATAAAGCGGCTTTTCGACATATTGGCTTTATCAGCTTGCTCACGTGCCAATTGTTGTTCAGACAGGGCGTCTGCCAACTGTTGGGTACGGTCTTGTACACGCCCTTCAAGCAAGGCTTCATTTTCACGGAATGCGGTAATATCGGCAAAGGTCGTGACGAAACCACCGCCTTCGATTGGGTTGCCGCGCATCTGAATCACACGACCATCTTTACGAATCCGTTCAAATTCGTGTGCGCTGCCGACTTGCATCCAATGCATGCGTTTACGCACATGTTCTTCGACTGAACCGGGACCACATTCGCCGCGTTCAGCGTTATAACGAATCAAGTCTGAAATTGGGCAACCGACATAGACAATGTCTTTTGGATAATCAAACAGTTTGAGGTATTGATTGTTCCATGCCACCAAACACATATTTTCATCAACCACGGACACACCTTGAGTCATATGGTCGATCATGGTCATGATCAGGTTTTGGTTAAAGCGCTGCCACTGTGAGGCTTGGTCGAGAATATTGGCGACCTGACCGAGTGCTAAACCATTATTGACCATGGCTGTGGTGAGTAAGGTACGGGCAGATGCCGCACCGATGGTGCCGGCAAGATACTGTTCGGTAAAACGCCACCACATGCCGTTGGCGCTGCTATTTTCATTTAAAACGACATTGTTTTGTGCGCAGAACTGGTTGAAGGCACGCATGGTTGGACCTTCACCGGTAATGCGTTTTGCCAAAGTAATCAGATCACCTACTTTTAAGCGCGCCACATCATGGTGAATATAACTGATGTCATTCGATGTACTTTGAGCAGGAAGGGGCTTGGTTTCATAATAAAAGAAACTTTCGGCCTGAATTTGCTCGGCAACACTTGGACGGAAGACGCGGGAAATCCAAATATAGAGGGTGATATTTAAACCGAGTGCCCAAACTACGCCATGGGTAAGTGGATCGAAAGATTCAAACCCTAAAAGTGCTTCAGGACGTAACCAACTCAAGCCTAGCGGACCCTGACTTAAAAGATTTTCGGTAAATGTTTTAAATTGTTCAGGTAGGCTACGCAATACGGTTGGTAATAACAGGGTATAAGCCCACATGCCAAAACCGACCAACAGACCCGCATATACACCTTGCTTGCTTCCGCCACGCCAATACAAACCACCAATTAGCGCCGGTGCAAACTGAGCCACAGCACTGAAGGCCAATAGGCCAAATACCGATAATTGGTCAATGTCATTGAAGAAATGGAAGAACAAGAAGCCCAATAACATGACCGCTAAAATACACACACGACGTGTGAATTTCAGTACGAGTGGTAGGCGTTTGTCATGACGTGACAATAAGCGTGTACGCCACAGTGCAGGCATGATCAAGTCATTACTGAGCATAATCGACAAAGCCACTGAAGACACCAACAGCATACCTGTCGAAGCTGAAAACCCACCGAGAAAGGCAAGTAAAGTCAACCAGTCTTGGTTATAACTTAAAGGCAGTGAGAGCACAGCAACATCGGGGATTGCCAAGTAGGCAGGTGCTGCATGCAGCGCCCAACTGGCAATCGGGATGATCGCGATAATGGTTAAAATCAGATAAATGGCAAACCAACGACGAGCACCACGAATATGCTTTTCATCTCGCAGTTCAACCACCGCGACATGGAACTGACGTGGTAGACAAATAATCGCTAAAGCAGCCAATAATGTTTGAATCCAAAAGCTTTCTGGCACACCTTTGAGCTGGACATCTTTAAATGTACTGCTAATGTCATGGCTGATTTGCGCCATGTTTTCAGGTGATTCAAAAACAAAGAAAAATGCGACTGCAAGTAGTGCAAACAGCTTGACGAAAGACTCAAATGCCACAGCCAACATTAAGCCGCCGTGCTGTTCAGTATTGGCAATCTGTCGTGTCCCAAACATCATCGCCAAAATCGCCAATACACCGGTCAAAAACAGCACACTATTGGTGGTACCTGTCAGACCAGCGGTCGGTTCTAAAATGACCGTTGCACTTAGGGCAATCGCACGTAGCTGCAAGGCTAAATAGGGAATAATGGCAATCACGGCAAGGATCGTGACCAGTGAAGCTAAGGGGCCACTTTTACCATATCGTGCTGCTACAAAGTCGGCAATCGATGAAATGGCATGATGCTGACGGACACGCCCTAAACGTCGCCAAATATCATAGCCGAGCGCAACAAATAGCAGCGGTCCCAGATATATTGGTAGGAAAATAATGCCCTCACGAACGGCGGCACCCGTTGCGCCATAAAATGTCCAAGATGAACAATACACCCCTAAAGTTAGACTAAAGAGAAGCATTCTGCCGCGAGTACTGAGCCTGCTGGCATGCTTTTCACCAAAGAATGCACATACAAAGAGTAATGCGATGTAAAGGGCCAATACCCCGACGATAAGCCAACTATTCATAGAGCCTGCAGCATATTAATTCTCGCTTAATGATAACGCATCCATAGGCTTAGGAAGGTTATTGCTCAAAATTTAACGACCAAAGTCTAAATTACAAGAGATAAGGAACATTGGTAAGTTTAGCTTCGAAATAATTCGAATTAGAAAATTGCGCGCCAAGGTTCGGCGTAAGGAGAATATTATGGATGAGAGACAGGTAGAACAAATTCTACAGAATCCAAAATTTAAGGAAATGGTCAGCCGTAAAAGTAAGTTGAGCTGGACTTTGACGATCATCATGTTGGTGGTCTATGTCGGCTTTATGCTCCTTGTGGGCTATAACAAAGAGTTCTTGATGCAATCCGTGAGTGGTGGTGTGACCACGATTGGTATGCCATTAGGTCTAAGCATTATCGTATTGTCATTCTTACTGTGTGGTGTTTATTCGTATATTGCAAACAACAAGTTGGATGCATTAAACGCAGAAGCAATGCGTGAAGTAGAAGCAATTACTCAAGAAAAAGGACCGCACTAAGATGAAATGGAATTCATTGAAAGCAATAGTATTAGCGGCTCCTGCTCTGCTCATGTCAAGCATGGCAATGGCTGGACCAGATTTAGGTGAAGCACAGCAACAAGCGACCAACTGGCATGCGATTATCATGTTCGCAATTTTTGTTGGCTTGACTTTGTTTATTACCAAATGGGCAGCGAAGCAAACCACCAACACAGCTGACTTCTATACAGCGGGTGGTGGTATTTCGGGTTTCCAAAATGGTTTAGCGATTGCCGGTGACTATATGTCAGCAGCATCGTTCCTCGGTATTTCCGCAATGGTATTCAGTTCAGGCTTTGACGGCTTGCTGTATTCATTGGGCTTTATGGTGGGTTGGCCAATCGTATTGTTCTTGGTGGCTGAGCGTCTGCGTAACTTAGGTAAGTTCAACTTATCTGACGTGGTGTCATTCCGTCTAGCTGAGAAACCTGTCCGTACCCTTGCAGCAGTAAGCTCGCTTGTGGTTGTAGCGTTCTACCTGATTGCACAGATGGTGGGTGCAGGTCAGTTGATTAAACTGCTATTCGGTTTGAACTACAACATTGCGGTTGTGATCGTTGGTCTACTGATGATGGCTTATGTAATCTTCGGTGGTATGTTGGCAACAACTTGGGTACAGATCATTAAAGCAGTGATGCTACTTTCTGGCGCAAGCTTCATGGCATTCATGGTCATGAAAGGCGTGGGCTTCAGCTTCTCTGAAATGTTCACTCAATCGATTCAAGTTTTCTCTAAAGTACATGACGTATCTTTAGCTGAAGCTGCAAACATTATGGGTCCAGGTAAACTTGCAGCCAACCCAATTGATGCGATCTCTCTAGGCCTTGCATTGATGTTCGGTACAGCAGGTCTTCCACATATTTTGATGCGTTTCTTTACTGTAAAAGATGCTAAAGAAGCGCGTAAATCTGTGGTTGTAGCAACAGGTTTCATTGGTTACTTCTACCTACTGACTTTCATCATTGGTTTTGGTGCGATCCTTTATGTTTCAAACAACCCACAATTCCTTGATGTAGCGAAAATGGCGGTAACTGGCAAGTTAGAACTTGTTGGTGGTAACAACATGGCTGCGGTTCACTTGTCTGATGCATTGGGCGGTGACTTGTTCATGGGCTTTATTTCAGCGGTAGCATTCGCAACAATTCTTGCAGTAGTTGCAGGCCTAACATTGTCTGGTGCTTCAGCAATTTCACATGACTTGTATGCAAACGTATTCAAGAAAGGTCAAACTACACCTGAATCTGAACTTCGTATGTCTAAAATCGCGACTTTAGGTCTTGCGATCTTCGCAATGATTTTAGGTATCTTGTTCGAGAAACAAAACGTTGCATTCATGGTCGGTCTTGCATTCTCTGTAGCTGCATGTGCAAACTTCCCAGTGCTTGTATTGTCGATGTTCTGGAAAGGTTTAACGACGCGTGGTGCAGTGATTGGTGGTGTGGTTGGTCTAGCAACTGCTGTGATTCTAATTGTATTGTCTAAAGCAGTTTGGGTAGATACATTCGCAATCTCTGAAACACCAATTAACCCATTCAATGGTCCTGCTATCTTTGCAATGCCATTGGCATTCATCTGCTGCTGGTTGTTCTCTGTAACTGATAATTCAGCACAAGCACAAGCTGAGCGTAAAGCATTCGATGCACAGTATGTACGTTCACAAACTGGCATTGGTATCTCTGGTGCTTCAGATCACTAATCTGAATCGCCTAAAAAGCCCCTAATAAGGGGCTTTTTTTATATTTAGTGAATGATATGACGCAGAGGTTTGTAGACAAATCTCTGTCCTATTTGCGTGTATAATTTTCTCCATTGATCGACATTTTCCAATGGCCTTGATCATCTTGATAAGGCGAGCGCTGAATGGTGAATTGTTGAGAGAAATTATCCTGACCGATGCTAAAGCTCTGATCACCAAAACTGCTCAAATGGGCTTTTATTCGCGACTGTTCAGCACCACTGAAGGTTTGGTTGGCAATACTTTTTTCAGTATGTTCTTGATGGTAATACGTCACTTCGCCCGACGATTTGATCACTAATTCACTGTGGTTGTTTTGCCAAATCCCCACATAATTTTCATGGCCTTTGAGGAGCGGACTGTTTTGTGTACAGGCAGAGAGCATGAGCAGACAGAGGGGTGCAAATACGAGATGTTTTTTCATAATGAAATCTACCACGTAGGAGATTCCTTTGAATATGTGCCTGAAAACTGAAACTTACAGTAGGTTTTTTGAACCTCTTTGGTAATAAGAAACCCAGCTAGAACAGTGCTCATATGGATGCTTTTTTAGATTAAGATCAACAAATTTTTGCATTAAAAAAAACTCACTTCGTGCTAATTTAAAATCAATCAGTTGATGATGCTTCAGATCGATCATTTCAGCGCATGAAAAAAATATAGAGATTGAAAATAATGCAAGGTTTTGTAGATTTTTGGAAAAGCTTTAGACTTTTACCCTCAGCATGGCTGTTACTGGTGCAGTTTCTGATCTTGGTTTTAACCGCGATTACCCGAGAAAGTCTGTCTTTTCGTGCGCTAATTTGGGTACTTGGGGTGTCGGTACTATTGATCATTGCCAAAGTGATTCGCCAAACTCCAATGTTTACGATTCTAGGACTGAGTTTTGTTGGCTGCGCCGTATTGTTTTCTACTTTGATTATGCTCGGTGTAAATCATCCCAATATTCAAATTATTGCGCATGGTTTTGAAGCATGCGCATATTTTAGTGCAGCCTATGGCTTATTGCGCTATATGTTTGCCGATCGCTATTTAACCAAAGATGAACTTTTTGCAGCAGGGGCAGTATTTACCCTCATCGCATGGGGTTTTGCTTTTCTCTATAGCATTTGTCAGCTAATTTATCCGGATAGTTTTGTGAATCCTGCAGAGCCGGGCATGCAGTCGTGGTTAGATTTATTATTTTTAAGTTTTAGTTTGCAGTCTGCCACGGGCTTGTCGGATCTCATGCCTGTGAGCGCGCCTGCACGGGTGTTGGCTATGCTTCAAATGTTCTGTGGGGTGATGTATTTGGCTCTCATCGTTTCACGTTTAATAGCATTGCAATATATTGCCCATTTACCGGAACGCCATGAGCCCAAAGACAAATAATGGCAGAATAAAAAAGGACGCAAATGCGTCCTTTTTGGTATTCAGTATCTAATATGAATTAGAAACGGAATTTAGCATTTACGCCAACAGTTTGAGTGTCAAGCGCTACAGCATCTTCAAATGCATCGTTTTTAGCTTCATAGTTAGCATTTACATAGCTAGCACCAACTGAAACAGCTGGAGTAACGAAGTAGTTTACGTTAGCAGCTAAAGCTTTGTCAGGAGAACCAGCATAGCTAGATTCCATGTAAGAAACGCCAACGCTTAGTTTAGGGTTAAGGTAAAGTGTAGTGCCTAGGTTGTAAGCAGTAGATTCGCCATAAACTAAACCAGAATCAAAACCGATTGACATGTTAGTGCCATCGATTGGACCTACATATTTAGCACGTGCAGTGATTGCGTCTTGATCTTCAGAAATTGTTAACGTTTCAAGAGCTGCTTTAGCAACACCATTTGAAACAATGTTGAATGCATCTAAAGAAGCTTGATCAGCAACGCTTGTATAACCAACTGCAACTAAGAAGTTAGGTTTAAGAAGAGCACCAACTTCTAAAGCATAACGGTCGCCATTGTCATCAGCATTACCAGTTTTGCTATCTACGATAGTGTGGTTATAAGAAGCACTTGCATAAGCAGGTACTACTTTAGTTGGAATGTAAGCTTCACCTTTCACGCCATATACGTGAACAGCATCGCGTTCACCAGCTTCACTAGTTTCGCCATAGCTATAAGCAGCAGAAACATTAGATGCATGGTTTAGGAAAGCAGCTTCAGCTAAAGGACCTTTTGTAGAGTCAACGTTTTTAAGGTAGTAAGTACCTTGAACAGCGCCTGTGAAGTCTTTGTCGTTTGCAGTGTTGTCGATGTATTCTGCTTGGCCTTGAACTTCAAATTGGTAAGCTTGAGCACCGGTCATGGCTAATAATAAAGCAGTGGCTAAACCGAGTTTTTTCATGATTTTCTACCAGTTGTTACAAATGGATTAAACATTGAGCATTGTATTGTAACAATATATTAAGTCAATGATCCTAAAGGTTATTATTCAGTCTCTGACTCAGATCTTTATTTCATAATAAGAAATTCAGTTTTTACTCTAACTAATAAGTCACTGAAAAAAAATCATTGAGAACAATTAAGTAAGTTTGATTAAATTCTTAATTAAAAAAATACATTTGAAAAAATACACAACTTTTCAATCTAAAATAACAATTATTATTGTTATTTTAATTCAAAATAACATTTATTGTAGTGGGTAAATTCTAACGCTTTTCACGCATTTGAGGTAATAAATCGGGACTTTGACTGCTGAATTGTTGGGCTAAAATCACTTATTTGTATATTAAATAGACATTTTTGTTGTGAGTTTGAGGGATATGTCACTTAAATATGTATCTTTGTGATATTTTTAATATCCTAGTGAAATACTTGGCTTTACATCAGGTTTTATTTGATTCATAATTTGCCAATCGAGTCGTCACACGGTTTAAAAGTGTGACTTTGACCCTGATTCTCCATTATTGTTTTTTATTCGCCCAGCTTTCCCCAAGGTTGGGCTTTTTTTTGTTCAAAAATGCAACTTTATATTAAAGATAAAATATAGAGCAAATATCTCGTAGAAATAAATGCACTTTTATGGTGCGTTAATAATTCTATTTATCTTTCAATTAAAGTGATATAGACAAAAAAAATCCTGATTTTCAAGGAAAATCAGGATTTTTTAGCCAAAATTTTCGGGAAACTAAAATATTCTGCTGAGGAAGAAATCTAGTGTGCCCTAATACGGTGCATTCTGCACCAATTTATTGCAATTGTAAATATTTATTTAAACAAGTTAATAAAAAATATTTCGCTTTGAAATATGCTGCTGTTTTTTAGCAAATTATCTCGTTCTAAAGTGATATAAATGTGACAGATTAAGCACATTTATATAGAATTTAGAGCTATAAATGTTCACTTTACAAATTAATAAATTATTGGTCATTAATTTAAATATTCCCGCGTTTAGTTGAGAAGTGGGTTGGGGTATGCAACAAGTGTGGGGCATAAAATAGATGGAAACATTACGAACAGAGCATATTAGTAAGCGCTTGCAACTTGCGATGCTAGTAATCGTCTTGTCTATCGTATTTATCAGTGTTCCATTGATTGTGAGCAGCAATCAACATTACCTCAAAAGTGCCGAAGCGCTGAAAGAAATTCAGATGCTGAAAATGGTGGCAGATTTAAGCAACCAAATTTCCCGTGAACGTGCGCCAGCTAACAGTGCAATGTCGAGTCAAGGTGAACAGCGCGAGCAAAAAATTATTGAGTTGGCTGAATATCGTCAAGGCGTTGATCGGCAATATCAAGATACACTGAAAGTTTTAAAAGAAACGGGCTTTGCACCGATCGCCCAGCAGTTAGAGTCCAATTTATATCCATATTTGTTGCAGGGTCGCAAAACGGTCGATCAATATATTGCGCTGCCGACACAACAGCGTGAAGCTAAAAAATTGGATCATGCCATTTTGGCGATGTTCCAAGCTTGGGATCAAAGCTATATTGCCATGCAGAAATTGGTCAATCATTCACATGGTAAAGATACCCGTGTATCGAATTATTACACGCTGATTTTATTACTGGCAGAATTACGTGATCAGGCGGGAAGAGTCGCATCAAATATTATGGCTGCGGTATCATTTCAACAGGAAATTCCAGAGCAAAATTTAGCGCGGAGTTTACAAACCCAGCGTCAAACACGCTATCTATGGGAATTGATCAATGTCGTGCAGTCTGAACATGACAAAACTCCCGAGTTTAAACAGTTACATCATGCGGTAAGGACGGAATTTTTAGATAAAGGTTTGCCAATTATTGATGGTTTGACTCAAAAAAGTCTTCAACATCAGCGTTATCACATGGATGGCACCCAGCTCACTGATGCAATGGTCAACAAATTTGTCACAGTGGTGGAATTGCAAAGTTATATTTTAGATTACAGTCTCAAAGTAGCTGCGGATGAACAACGTGAAGCGCGAAATAAATTGATTTTCATGCTTTTTGTCTCGCTCGTGTCATTACTGACTGCATTATTAACGATGTTCTATGCCAAGAAATGGGTGTTTGAACCTTTAATTCGTGCTCGTAATCAGTTATTTAAACTGGCTCGGCACCGACAAATGGATCAAGGCGTGATTGAACCTGCCAAAGTAGGTTATCTCAGTTTATTTGATGCCATTCAGCATATTGAAAACATGTTGGAACAGCGTGATGCCTTTGAATTTCAGCTTAAACATATTGCCAATACTGACTCACTCACCAATGTCGCCAATCGTTTTGCCTTAGATGAATATATTAAATTTCGCGACAGCCAAAATTCAGGCTTTTTACATACAGCACTGATCGTGATTGATATTGATCACTTTAAACAGGTGAATGACCGCTATGGGCATATTGTCGGCGATTTGGTGATTCAACATGTTGCCAATCAATTACGAAAACATATTCGTTCATCCGACTTGGTGGTGCGATATGGTGGAGATGAGTTTTTAGTCCTGATCGAGGGGATTAATATGCTCAAAGCCCAACACATTGCCGAAACTATACGGCACGATATTCAGCATGTGAATTTTAATTTGGCAGAGGACGAAGCCGATCTCATTGTGACTGTGAGTATTGGAGTGGCAGTGGGGGCCGAAAACTGGATCGATTTATTAGAGCGAGCAGACCAAGCATTGTTTAAAGCCAAAGCTGCGGGGCGTGATCGTGTTTCAGTCTAAACGCAGCTTGGCAGATTCATATAGTTAGCCAAAAAAATGAATTAATCTTCATCTTTATATAATTTATTGCAGGCTTGTTGGTTCATTTGACTACCATCTACATTCCAACACTGGGCTTGGGTAATTTTGCCTAAATCGTACTGAAGCACCGCTTCAGGTTGCCCATTGTCATACCAAATTTTATAACTGTTATGACGAACGCCATTACGATAATAACCTTGGCGTTCTAGTTTGCCGTTTTCAAACCACATTTTCAGCTCGCCAATCAATTTATTGTTTTGAAAATTGGCATAGGTCCACGGTTTACCATTACTGTACCAGCGTTGGCGCAGGCCATGCTCGATCCCATTTTTATAATTTTGAGAAAAAGCCAGTTGGCCATTCGGATGCCAAATTTTGTAATCCCCCTGCGACTCACCATTGATGATGCTACTTTCTTGTTCTTTTATCCCATTGGCAAACCAAAACTCAAGTTTGCCCTCGTACTCCCCATTTTTATAAGTAATGCGGCTACGGGGTTTGCCGTTGGGGAAGAAACTTTCAAATACGCCTGAGCCTTGAATACCATCTGGAAAGTGAATGAGATGTTCACATTCACCATTTTTAATTTTGCTGTTGCTCAGAAAGATGGTGGTTAGGGCATTGCCATTGGCATAGACATATTGATTTTCAAAGATTCCTTTGTGTGGTGTCGGGGTACTGAGGGCTTTACACTGCGGCTTATCTTTCCATGGGCTAAGATCGGGGTCTTCTTGCGAGACAAACAGCACCATGTATTCGTTTAGATAGCCATCGGCAAAGCTATATATTGGACATAATAAGAGGCTGAAACTTAAGATAAATTTATTCATTGTTAGTATGCTTTTATATTTTAAAAAGTTAAAAATTATTCGTTGTTGAGTCCACGATAGGCGTCATCATAAGGATGTTTTGTTTAAAAATAAATAGTCGATATGCTGAGTTTTCGACAGATTGAAGACTGTTGAAAAGTAAACAATTCAGGTTTGAACTTCATCTTATACTATGGACTTTAAACACCATAAAAATAGTGCAATGAAAAAAATATATCTATCGTTGATGACGGTCTTGAGTTTGACTGCATGTACAGCTAATGAAGGCATGTTGGATTCATCTCAACACTTAAAACAAACCACTCAAGCCAATTTAGAAAATTCACGGGTGAGTGAGATTCCGTCTTTATTTAATCAAGCACAAACACAGGCAGTATTTGTCACATTTGATGGTCAGCGTTTAAGTCATTATGGCAATGACTTACAGCGCGCCCACACTGAATACATTCCTGCATCTACCTTTAAAATGTTAAATGCTTTAATTGGTTTGCAGCATCAGAAGGCGACAGCCACTGAAATTTTTAAATGGAAAGGTGAAAAACGTGCTTTCCCCTCATGGGAAAAAGACCTGACTTTGGGTGAAGCTATGCAAGCGTCTGCGGTGCCTGTATATCAGGAACTGGCAAGGCGAATAGGTTTGGCGTTAATGCAACAAGAAGTCAACCGAGTCGGTTTTGGTAATGCCAATATTGGCAAACAGGTGGATAATTTTTGGTTGGTTGGGCCGTTAAAGATTACGCCTGAACAAGAAGTCAAATTTGCGTATCAGCTTGCGACAGAGAAATTACCGTTTGATGTCGCGGTACAAAAGCAAGTCAAAGATATGCTTTATATTGAAAGCCGTGGCGATGCAAAGTTGTATGCCAAGAGTGGTTGGGGTATGGATGTAGAGCCGCAAGTTGGGTGGTATACCGGTTGGGTAGATGATGGTCATGGCAAGATTACAGCGTTTAGTTTGAATATGCAGATGGCAGCAGGGGATGATGTGGCAGAGCGTAAGCAGTTGACGTTGGATGTATTGGATAAGTTGGGTGTGTTTCATTATTTACGTTAATTTTTTGAATTTTGAATTTTGAATTTTGAATTTTGAATTTTGAATTTTGAATTTTGAATTGGCACGTCCTCGCTTTGCATTAGGTTTTAGCTTCCATTGCGTAGGATTTATCTTACTTTTGAAAGCACAAAAGTAAGCAAAATGCTTTTGTTTGACTGAGGGCACATCCGTGCTGCCCCAGTCAAACAGGCGACATCCATGTCGCCGTCATGTGATTGAATTTCAGTTTTGATCTTTGGTTTTATCAATTAAATAGTTAATAAAGTTTGTGCATGCAACGAGCATAAATTTAGCATCTATATAAGTTAAATTCGATTCTTCAAGCATGGCATGGCGGATACCGTCTCCATCAGAAGTGTACCCATAGAGTTGACTTAAACTTTTCTTTAATGCTTCATGCAATCCATATTTATCTTCAATAAGTTTTAAAGCTTGACCTAAACTTGCTTTATCATTTTTCGTGATGATCTTACAAATAGATTCGACGGAACTAATGGACTCTTTAATTGAATTTCGATAATCAGGATTTTGACGATCTGACATCAATTTTAAAGCTTGATTTAAGTGCTGCTGAACACCTGAATATGAATTGGTGCTTTTTAATGTTTCTTCGATGGATTGGATTTCTTGTTCGGAGGTAATAGGAGTTATTTCATTACCAATTAAGCGATAGGCACTATTCTCTCTTTCTAAAATATTGTTGATTGAATGTATGAAATCTATTTTTTGCTTTATTAAAGAGGGTGGATAATTTTGTAAAGTTTCTTCGAGGAAGCTATAAATTTCATGCCAGTTTGTACTAAAAAAATATTCCCGAATTTGTTTTAGAGTATCAGCTGTTAAAAGGGGAATGGAATCAGTAGGTTTTTTAAAAAAGTTAAAGTAATAATTAAGCCTCTTTCATAAATCAAAAAACGAACAGTCTCTTGCTGATTATTTGTACCGAAGAATTTTAAATATTCATGCATAATCTGCGGATGAAATACA